>CAZTEZ010000183.1:0-3720 GCA_964611815.1 uncultured Bacteroidia bacterium
TGCGTAGGCTCGCCCATTCGAAAGTGCCGACGGCCACCATGATCATCAGCCCCGTAAGCGCCGCCATCGGCAGCTGCTCAATCAGCCCGGCCCCAAACATGATGAACAGCAGCAGCGAAACTGCCGCTACGATGCCCGAGAGCCGCGCCCGCGCACCACTCGATACGTTGATCAGGCTCTGCCCCAGCATGGCGCAGCCCCCCATACCAGAAAATAGACCAGACAAGATGTTCGCCGAACCCTGCGCGACGCACTCTTTGTTGCCCCGGCCACGGGTGTCGGTAATCTCGTCGAGGATGTTGAGGGTCAGCAGACTTTCGATCAGGCCCACACCCGCCATAATCGCGGCGTAGGGAAAAATGATAATTAGCGTCTCGAACGTGAAGGGCACTTTCGGAAAATGAAAGGGCGGAAAGCCGCCGGAAATCGACGTGATGTCGCCAACGGTCTTGGTGTCGATGCCAAAGCCAGCCACCACGCCAAAGACCGCCAAAATAGCGACCAGCGAGGCAGGTATGGCTTTCGTCAATTTAGGCAGCCCCCAGATGATGAGAATCGCGAGGCCCACGAGCCCCAGCGACGTGTAGAGCGGCATGCCCGTGGCCCAATCGCCGTCGTCGGTTTTGAACTGCCCAAGCTGCGACATGAAAATGATGATCGCCAGACCGTTCACAAACCCGAAAATAACCGGGTGTGGCACCAGCCGCATAAGCTTACCCAGTTTCAACAGCCCCGCGCCCACCTGTAGCAGGCCCGCCAGAATCACCGTCGCAAAGACGTATTCAACCCCATGCGACATCGCGAGCGTCAGAATCACCACCGCAATAGCTCCCGTGGCACCAGATATCATGCCCGGGCGGCCGCCAAGCACTGCCGCCACCAGCCCCACTACAAACGCGGCATAGAGGCCAGTAAGGGGCGATAAGCCGGCCAGAAGCGCAAAGGCCACGGCTTCAGGAATAAGTGCGAGTGCGACCGTGAGGCCGGCCAACACTTCGGTTTTGAAGTCGACTTTTTGTTTAAAGTCGAACAGGTTCAATACGAGTTTCATCAGTTGCGGTTGCGAAAGGTAGCAGTCAAAACCTAAGCCTCGGGGGGCTGATTTTGACGAAAGCGCCAAATTTAGACTATTAGATGGACGTTACAAGCCACAGCGTATAAAGTTTATGTTGCGTGGCTGCTATACCAGAATCCGAAACCCTCTGAAAAAGAACCTGTCTGCTAATATGAACCTGCGTTCCCGAACGCAGTGAGGGCTCTGAGCTTGAATAGATGGTCCTAAAACACCGCAGAAACAAGCTCAGACCCTTCGCTGCGCACATTGGTGCACCTATTTTAAGCTCATCATGCCACTTCAGCATTCTCCAGTTGCTTTTAAATGCGCATCGTCCCAATTTGAAGCCATGAAACAGCTTTGCCTCAGCTTCTTCCTCGCGATAACCCTATTACCCGCTACCCTTTGGGCGCAAACCTTCACTTGGGTGGGCCCGCCCGCCATTGAGCCCAGCCACGGTGTGGCTGCGCTAAGCGACACCACCGCGGTGTTTGCCGCCGAAGACGGCAAGGTGTATCTGGGCCGCACAAGCTCTGGTTCTGCCACGTTTGCGGGCCATTTCACGTTAGATTTCAACACCGCTTTTGCGCTCAACGGGCAGACGGCCTTTGCCGGCGGGCGCTACGACGAAACGATTTCTGAAAGCAACCTCTGGCGCACCGACGATGGCGGTGCCAACTGGCTTTCGATGACAGCCGTGGCCGGCGAGGTGGTCGATGTGCAGTTCACGGACTCCCTCCGCGGGTATGCCCTGACAAACACGGCGCTCTTTCTGACCACCAATGGCGGCATCTCCTGGACCGACCAGGGCGTGGGTGCGAGCGTTAGTGGCGGTGCGATGCGCCTGTTTTACGCCGCCAACGATACGCTCTGGTTTATCGCCAACAACGCCGGGCTCTACCGCAGCACCGGCAGTGGCTGGACGCAGGTGCAGAACATCAACTTTTTGATTCCACCCAGCAGCTACGAGCTCATCCCCGGTGGTGGTGGGCTGACTTTACAGGCCGATGGCCTGCTTTTCCATGCCGACGATGCAGCGCTCGAGACCTTCGAGGACAAGTCGCTGAACGGCTGGCCGAGCCTCACGGCTTTCGACTGGCTCGACGACAATACCGCCTATGGTGCCAATGGCGCGGCGCTCTACAGAACCACCGACGGCGGCGATAACTGGACGCAACTCGACTCGGCGCGCACGCCCGAAAACGCGCTGCTGTCCATCGCGCAACTGGACGCCATTTCGCCCACGGTCGTCTACGCCATTGACGGCAACGATTCGGCCATGTGGCGCACCGACAACGCCTTTACCGTCAGCCGCCCCGCACTTGCTGAGCTCTACGTGCACGTCTTCCCCAACCCGTTCGCCGATCACTTGCACATCACGCTGCCGGGCAAGCATCGTCTGGAGACACTACAAGTAGTCGAAATGGCCGGGCGTGTGGTTGATCAGGAGGTCATCCAACCGGGGCAAACCAGCCTAAAGGTGTCGGTCGGTGACTTACCCGCAGGTGTATACTTGCTACAGTTGCAGGGCGACGGCCAGCAGATCGTTCGTCGGGTGGTGAAGCGATGAAACCCTCCGCCGCCCCAATGCGTTAAGCCGTTTCGACAAACCCCGCTTCTTGTTACACCCCAGCTTAACTCGCTATGCCCATTTCCGAACAGCAGGTGCTCGATGCCCTGCGCCACGTGGAAGACCCCGACCTGAAACAGGACCTCGTGACGCTGAACATGATCCGCGATCTGAAAATCGACGGGCAGCATGTCAGTTTCACAGTCGTGCTCACCACCCCGGCCTGCCCCATGAAAGACATGATTCACAATGCGTGCGTTAACGCCGTGAAAACACTCGTCGACAAAGACGCCGAGGTGGACGTGACGATGACCGCGCAGGTGCAGGAGGACAAAAAGAACGCTGCCAACCGCGTGAGTGGCATCAAGAACATCATCGCGGTGGCTTCTGGCAAAGGCGGGGTGGGCAAAAGCACCGTGGCCGCCAACCTGGCGGTGGCCCTGAAAAACAGCGGTGCGAAAGTTGGCCTGCTTGATGCGGATATCTACGGCCCAAGCGTCCCGACACTCTTCGGGCTCGAGGGCGAGCAGCCCAAAGTCCACGAGCAAGACGGCAAGCAGTTCATGGAGCCGCTGGAAGTCGACGGCCTGCAACTCATCAGCCTTGGCTTTCTGGTGCCGCCCGGGCAATCGGTGATCTGGCGTGGGCCCATGGCCAGCAAGGCGCTGCAGCAACTGCTCGTCGATACGCTCTGGGACGAACTCGATTACCTGGTCGTCGACCTGCCCCCGGGCACCGGCGATATTCACATCACGATCGTCCAGCAGTTTCCGCTGACGGGTGCGGTGGTCGTCACGACACCGCAAAACGTGGCCCTCTCAGATGTGCGCAAGGCCATCGGGATGTTCGTCGCACAGCAGATTAACGTGCCGGTGCTGGGCCTGGTCGAGAATATGGCCTGGTTTGAAACCGCCGACGTGCCCGGCAAAAAGTACCACCTCTTCGGCTAGGGCGGCGGCCAACAGCTCGCCGACGAGTACGGCCTGAAGCTGCTGGGCCAGATCCCGCTGTTCGAATCTGTCAGCCACGGCACCGATAGCGGCAAGCCCATCACCTCAGACCCCGACAACCCCGCCGGGCAGGCGTTCACTACACT
>CAZTEZ010000183.1:3730-6564 GCA_964611815.1 uncultured Bacteroidia bacterium
TCAGCCAGCGTGTGGCGCAAGAAATCGCGGTGCAGAACTCTCGCCAGCCCCAGGCTGCGGCCGTTAACCCCGCCGAGCAACAGGCTTAAACGCGCGCACGGTCTGCACTCTGATTGCATATTCACAAAAAGCAGTATCTTAGAATGGTTATGGCAAACGAAACACAAACCCTTGGCCCCCTCGAGCAAGAGGTGGACCAGGCTCTGGACAGCATCCGCGACTATCTGAAACAGGATGGCGGCGACGTGCGTGTCCACAAAGTGACGGAAGGTGAGAACGGCCTGGAAGTCGAACTCGAATTGCTGGGCGCTTGCGTCACCTGCAGCATGAGCGATATGACTATGAAAGCCGGCATCGAAGAGGCTATTCGCAAGCAGATTAATAATGTAGATGTTGTGAAAACCATCAACTGATGGCCGAATAACCCGCTACTGAATTCTAAAGCATATAAAAAGCCCGACGCATCAGCGTCGGGCTTTTATGTTGCGTGTCGTATGAAACGTCTCAGCCTTTCAGCCCGTCCTCTACATACTTCTTGCCTTTGGCACTCAGGCCTAGGTCGTTTGTATTCGAGGTGTCGATGAGTTTGTCCGAAGAACTCGTCTGCATAATCGACTGATAGAGATCCGTCGGCAGCTTCTTTAGTTTGGCGTGCTTTTCGGCCGTGAAGACATGACTCACGTTGATGTCTTTCAAACCGGCCACGTGCTTCAAATAATAGATTGTGGCCGCATGAATTTCAGCATGGCGCTTGGGCTGCACCTTTTCCATAAACTCTTTCAAGCTTTGCTTGCCGGCGGGCGAAAAATCCATGCCGGACACCAGGCCGTAATCGCTTTTCTTATTGCTAGAAGGCTTGCGGCCGCGCTTGCTAGTCGTGGTGGTTTTGCGCTTGCTGCCCGGCTTGGGGCCGCGCTTGGCACCGGTTGATTTAGAAGCGGTTGTTTTGGCTGTGCTGGCAACTGCAGGTGCAGCAACGGCACTGCCATTGCCATTCAGAAAACGATCGGACAGATAAGCCATCACGCGCTGTTGAGCATCTGGTGGCAAAGCGGCGAGCTTATCCATGCATTCTAATAAGGTTGAAGATTCGAGGTCTTGCATAGTGTTGTGAATGTGTTGTTAAATGGAGTCAGACGGTTGAGGATTGTCTTTGACTGCTAATAACATAAAATCTGATTTTTAAACAAAATTAAAACAACACTAAATTATAATGCAGCCACTTGTAAATCAGCGCTCCAACATCAAATTAATACCTATTGTTCTTTTTTGTTATTTAAAAGGCATAGCGCAAACTGACTATGAAATTGATACCGGGTGAGCTGATTCCGGAAGCAAAAACACGGTAGTGCCGATCGAGTATATTCTCAACAACCGCTGATATTTTTAATGATGATGTAATACTGAAATCTGTATATAAGTTCATCGTAAACCACGCTGGCATACCTGTAGGCGTGGCATAACGTAAATTATCTTCGCCACCCGGGGCGTATTCATCTACAGGCTTTTCGCCCTGGTAGCGCAGATTGAACCGTGCCTGGAAGCGTTTGACCATCAGTTGTAATTCTGATAAGCCAAAGAGCGGCGGGATGTGGCTAAGCGGTCGGTCGGTCTCCAAAATATAACCTTTTGTAAAGCCTATTTGTTGTTTAAAACTTAATGGCCCGATGAGCTGCACCTGCCCTGAAAACTGGAAACCATAGAGCAAACCGCGCTCCAGGTTCACGATTTGCTGAACGGCACTCAACTGGCCGTCGTATACAATGCTGTCTTGACCACCAACACTGGTGGGCCGAAAACCAAGCGCATTATCATATAACGTTAAATACGTATTGATTTGATAACTGAGGCGTTGTGGCAAATGGCCACTCAGCCCGGCCTCGGCGGGGTAGGTGTATTCTGGCCCGATGCTTTCGTTGGGCACGATCACGCGCCCGGGCTCCGAGTCGAACACCTTGCCCACGTCGTCGACGTTCGGGCTGCGGAAGGCTGTGCTGAGCCGGCCATAGGGCCGCAACCAGGCCGTTGGTCGCACCTGCAGCTCCAGCGCGCCGGTGAGCGCCTGCTGCTGGTTGTCGATGCTGGAAGGTAAAAACGGATAGAACACGCGCGTTCCGAAGTCCGCCGTGAGCCAGGTGTAAGTGTAGCGCAGCGCCGAGCTCATGCGCCAGATCCGACTCGGCTGCCAAATGTGTCGCACAAACGCTGCCGCAAAGCCCATCTGACTGCCGCCCTCGGGGTAGCGGGTGTCGAGCGCGCGGATGCTGTCCGTTTCAATATGCTCCCCTCGCGCCTGCGAGGCCACCCAATTGTGCTGTGCGTCGAGGCCGTACAGCAGCCGATGTTGGTTGTTCAGGCGTTTGGCGGCGTTCACATTCAGGCTCAGTACATCCACTTTTTCGAAGCGGCTATTGAGCCACACGCTGCCGAAGTTGCGGGTGTGGCGGCTCTCACGGAATTGCTGGTACGCGCCCTGAATCGTCAGCTGGTCATACAGCTTCGTCTCGCGGTGGGTGTAGCGATACGCCCCGGTGAGGCGCAGTTGCGGGCCGTAGAACCACTCGGCGCGTTGCAAACGGCCGTCGGCGGTGGTATCGGTCAGACGGTCGTAGCGCGGCACGTCTGAGGTGCTCGAAAACTGGAAGTTGATGAGGTGCTCGTTGCGCGCGTTGGGCTTGAACAGGAACTTCTGCAGGCCGTCGATCTGTGTATAACCGCTGGGCGACTGCACGAGCGGGTCGTCGTTGGGCACCAGCGTATCTCGGCCGTTGATGCGGTCGACGATGAACGGGCGACGCCAGTCGCGGGCGGCATCGCTCATGAAGTTGCTGCCG
>CAZTEZ010000184.1:0-3613 GCA_964611815.1 uncultured Bacteroidia bacterium
TCAACAACGACACGAGTCTCAGTATCCGTCTAACAGCGCCGTTCCGCCCGTTTTTGGCGATGCTGACTATGCCCTACGCGTATGTTGTGCCGCGCGAGGTGATTGAAAGCGAGCACGATTTCAAGCGCCTGCCGATTGGCAGCGGACCCTTTCGGGTGTTCAAGCGCGAACCCGGGCAATACACGATACTGCACGCGAACACGCAGTATTACAACGGCGCCCCGAAGGTCGATGCCGTGCAGGTCAGTTTCATCGGCGAGCCCACCACACAGTATACCCGCCTGAAGCAAGGTCAGCTGCACCTGATGGAGAACCCGCCGCCAGCGATCTTCAGGGAGCTGATTGACAGTGGCGGGCAGCTGCACGCGAAATTCGCGGATGATTACCGCTATTTGAAAAATACCCAACTCAGCACGGCTTTTTTGGGCATCAACCTCGAGAAAGCCGAAAAAGAGGGTCACCCGCTCGCGGAGCCTGCTGCCCGCCATCTGCTCAGCATGAGCATCCCGCGCAACCAACTGCCGCAAGTTGCCCTTGGCTGCACGCCAAGTGGGTCGCTGGTGCCACCGGCGCTGCTGGCTGCAGGCGGTACAGGCGGGTACTCCAGCGGGCAAGTTTACACGACGATCGATCAGCCGCTGACCTTGCATATCGCCAACACCGAGCGCCGCGTGGCGAGCTTTTTGCAGGCTGCGTGGCAACGCGCAGGGATTGACGTGCAGATTCAGGAGCACCAGGGCGCTGCGCTGCGCAATCTGGTGGTGAACGGCGAGGTCACACTCTGGCTGGCAAGCTGGGTCGCCGACTACCCAGATGCTGAGAGCTTCTACGCCCTGGCCTACGGCCCGCTTGCTGCACCCGACGGGCCCAATCGCTCGCGCTACCGCAATAAACGCTCCGACGCGCTGTATGAGCAATTAATTGCCGGTGGCGCTACCCCGGAAGAGCTGCACGCGAAAATGCAGGCGATTCTCGCACGCGACCTGCCCGTTATCCCGTTGTACCATTACACTTCGCATTGGATGGTGTCGAAGTCCGTGCAGGGTTTGCGGCCCGCGCCCTCGTCTTTGTCCTTAGATTTGCAGCATGTCACGGTGGAATAGGCTTTTGCTGGTACTTCTTTCGGCACTCGCGTTAGCGGGCTGCGAAGATAATCGCGTGGATGCCCCGCTCGACCAGGCGGAGATGCAGGCGTTGATGCTGGACCTGTACATCGTCGAAAAAGGCCTTGGGGTGCAGTACCCGCGCTCACCCGAGACGCGAGATTCGGTCGCCGGCGTGCTCTACGGCAAAACCTTCGCCTATCATAACACGGACACCGCCGAGGTGCTGAGTAGCCTACGCGCCTACATGCAGCGCCCCGATGTGCTGAAAGAGATGCACCTAGAGCTGTTGGGCGAGTTCAGCTACATCGAAGCGCGCCTGAGCAATCGGCCGGCCAAGCGTCGGGAAGCCCAACCTCCGGAAGCGAAAACGCCGGCCTTTGTACCCATGACCCCGGAAGAGCAGCGCAAACAGCGTGAAAAGCTCAAAAAGCTGAAACAGCAGCAGCGCAAACCCAAGCCGGAGCGTTAACCTTGCTTCCAAATTACAAGGCACAAAAAACCGGCTGCAACGCATTGCAGCCGGTTTGTCAGATGTTGAGCGCAGGCGGATTTACCACGTGATTTCGTGTGCAGAGCCCGACGACTTGCGTCCTTCGTAAAGGGTTTTGTTGCGCTGTTTGGCACAATCACCTTTCGAGAAGAACTCTGGCGACTTTTTGGCTTTGATCATTTCGCAACCCGCTTTAATCGTGTACTGCGGGTACTTCATTTTGACTTTCCGCTCAAAGTTCTTTTGCTCGGTGTCCATGTTCGCTGGCGTCTCGTGCACAATTTGACTCACAAAAAAGTGAGAGCTGTTGTGACAGGTGGTGGTGCCGTAAAAGAACACATACACTTTGCCGTTTTGAGGCGGCGTGCTGTCATTGGGGCCAAAGCCAGTCAGGAAAATAAATGGCAGGGCCAAAAGGAGGGCGTATTTGAAAAAACGCATAGTGGGTCTGTTTTGTTAGTTATCGCCAGATTACTTAGGCAATATAATACAAACACAAACCATGCCGAACTTCCGTTCGATGTGGTTTTCCGCAGATGCCGTAGTTTTGTACACATCTCATTATGCATAAATCTGCCCAAACTACCTCGCAGGCCCAACTGGAGGTCTATCCTGAAAATGCGCTGCAACGCATTGGTTTCCATAGCATTCGGCAGCGCATGGCGCAGTTCTGCTATGCCGAGGCCACCCGCGCGGAAGTCCTGGCGCTGCACCCCAGCACCGATGCGCAATGGATCGCCCACCAGCTGCAGGTCGTGCGCGAGATGCAGACCCTCCTCGAACAGGGTGCGCCGCCCTTTGAGGCGCTGCCGGACATCTCGAACCTGCTGTCTTCCATCGGCGTGGAAGGTCTGCCGCTGCCTGCACGTGGTTTCGTCACGCTGCATCGCTGGCTAAAAACCGTCCGTAAGCTCGTGAAGTGGCTGCAGAAAGCCGACGATGCGCAGGTGCTGCAAGAGCTGCTCGAAGACCTCAGCTTTGATTTCGAGCTGGTCGATGACATCCGCCGGGTGGTGACTGACGATGCGCAGATCAAACCGAACGCTTCCAGCGCGCTTAAAAAGATTCGCCAAAGCCAGAGCCAAGCGCAATCGCAAGTGCGGCGCGTCTTGCAGCAAGAGCTGCAGGAAGCTCGCGACAAGGGCTGGACGGATGCCGAGGAAATCGCCCTGCGCAATGGGCGCCTGGTGCTGCCGATCAAAGCCGCCTCGCAGTCGCGCATCCAGGGCTTTGTGCAGGATGTATCGGGTACGGGCAAGACGGTGTTTCTGGAGCCGGTGGCTGCACTCGAAGGCAACAACCGCCTGCGCGAGCTGCAAATTGCCGAGCAGCGCGAGATCGAGCGCATCCTCATCGCCCTGACCGACCGGGTGCGGCCCCAGCTGCCCGTCATCAAAGACTGGGCGGGCTTTGCGCGCAAACTCGACCGACTACAAGCGGGGGCGCAAATGGGCAGCTTGCTGCACGCGAGTTTTCCAAGTATTTCTGAAGACAACGATGCGCTTGAAATTCATAGCGGCTGCAACCCGGAGCTCATCCTCACGAAATCGCGCAAAAACGTAGTGCCCAGTACGATGCACCTCTCTCGCGGAACGCCGATGCTCCTGATCAGCGGGCCGAATGCCGGAGGTAAGTCAGTGGCACTAAAGACCGTGGGGTTGCTGCAGCTCATGCTGCAATGCGGGTTGCCCATCCCCGCAGAGGAGAGCTCGCGACTGCCGATCGTCACGCGCTTATTTGTCGATATCGGCGACGATCAGAGCATTCAGAACGATCTCTCGACCTACACCTCGCACCTCACCCGCATGCAGATGGTCTTGGAGCAGGCCGACGACCGCAGCCTGGTGCTCATCGACGAATTTGGTACCGGCACGGATCCCAGCCTGGGTGGGCCGGTGGCCGAAGCAATTCTGGAGCAGTTTGTCGCCCGCCAGTTGTGGGGGGTCATCACGACGCACTACTCGAACCTGAAAGAAATGGGCGAGCGCGAAGAGGGCATCGCGAACGCCGCAATGGC
>CAZTEZ010000184.1:3623-6550 GCA_964611815.1 uncultured Bacteroidia bacterium
ACAACGTTGGCGGCACCCCGGGGGTAATGAAATACTTGCTGGAACAGGGCCTGCCGGGCAGCAGTTTCGCCCTCGAGATCGCCGAGCGGGTGGGCATTCCGCAGCGCATCCTGAACACAGCCAAACGAAAGGTCGGCCGCAAACGCACGGCCACCGAAGAGCTCATCGGCGATTTGCAGCGCCGACAAATGGAGCTCGAAAAGCGGGAGATTGAGGTGCGTATTCAGCAGGAAAAGCTCGAAAAACAGCTCTACAACAACGCGCAAAAAGAGCAGCGACTCGACCGCGAAAAGACCAAAATCCTGAACGAGGCACGGCGCGAGGCGAAGGGCATTCTGAAAGACGCGAACCGGACGGTCGAGAATACGATCCGTGAAATCAAGGAGCAGCAGGCCGAGCAATCGGCCACCAAAAAGGTGCGTGCAGCACTTGACCAGCAACTCGAAAAAATTGAGGTGCAGCAAAAGCGGGCAACGCCAAAGGCGAAAGTGAATGAAAACAAGCCACTGGAAGCCGCGCAGCTAGAAGTCGGTGATCGCGTGCAGATGAAGGGCTCTGAAATGATCGGCGAGATTGAGGACCTCCAAAGCGACAAAGCGCGCATCAACGTAAACGGCATGACGCTGACAGCCCAGCTCGTCGACCTTGAGAAAAAGGACGGCGAACAGAAGACGCGCAGTAAAAAAGGGCGCACCGTGAAGAAAAGCGTCGTGGAAGTGGCCACGCGCATCGACCTGCGTGGCCTGCGTGCCGAAGAGGCGCTCCCGCGTGTCGATACGGCTATTAATGATCTTATGCTCAGTGGGTACGACCGGCTGGAAATCGTACACGGCATCGGCACCGGGCGTTTGAAAGAAGCCGTACGGCGCTATATTCGGCAGCAGTACAAACGTCAGGCGCAAATGGAAGACGCTGCACAGAAGTCGGGCGGCGCGGGCGTCACGGTGTTGACTTTGAGCAGCTGAATTTTCACCACCCAAGCTCTTCGCGCGCTAAATTTGCGCTGATGGCGACGCGGTTTACCCCTCTGCTCCTGCTCATTGTGCTCTGCCTCAGCGGTTTGAGCCAGTCGGCCGTGGCCCAACGCAAGCCCAAAACCGGCGGGCCCACCGACCGCCAGGTGAACGCCATTACCCAGGAAGACAGCAAGCTGCTGAAGCTGCTCTTCGAAAAAAACGCGCACCGCCTCGACAAGTGGCTGAACAACGCCAAGAACCTGCGCATCCAGATCATCTACACGCAAATCAGCCGCGACAAGCGCAACCGCGCGTTTGTGCAGCACCACACCTGGGGCCTCGATACGCTCGAATACCTCTACCCGGCCTCGATTATCAAGCTGCCGGTGGTGGCCCTGGCGCTAGAGTATATGCATGAGTTGCAGGAGGACTACCCCTCTTTAAATGCCTTCACCTGCTTTCGGTCGGGCGCCACCAATGCATGTCACGTTGGCACCGAATGGCACGAGATGTCGAAACGCGACGGCTGCGTGACGCTCGCGCATTGCATCAAAGACATCCTCATCGGCAGCGGCAACATTGCGTTCGACCGCCTGTATGAGTTTATGGGGCAGGAATACATTCACAAGAAGCTGCGTGAGAAGGGCTTCACACGCACGAACGTCGTCGAGCGCTATGGGCACAAGTGCTCGGCAGAGGCCAACAAGGTGACCAACCCGATGACATTCTACGACACCGAGGGCGTCATCTATCGCCAGCCGGCCCGCCACAGCCCCTACAACAACTACGTGCAAGACGCGCACAGCTACCGCCTGGGCGAGGGCACGTTCAACGAGCAGTACCATCGGGGTGTGGACTTTTCGCGCAACAATTACATGTCGCTCAAAGACCAGCATGAGGTGCTGATGGCGCTGATGATCCCTGCGCTCGTACCACCCCAGCAACGCTTTAACTTGACGCGTGAAGACTACAAGATGATCCACAAATGGATGTCGATGTACCCCACCGAGAGCACCGACCCCGTTTATCCGCCCTTGTTTCGCACGACGCTGATGAAATACTTCGTCTACGGCCACGGCAAGCGCGGGCCCTACCCCGAGGTGCGGATTTTCAATAAAGTGGGGCTCGCCGGCGGTTTTGTCGGCGATTGCGCGTATATCGTCGACTTCGCATCAGGCATCGAGTTCTTCCTCAGCGCCAGCGTCTTCGCCTCACCCGACGGTCGCTTTCACGGCAAAGATTCGCCCTACGATGAGTGGGCCTTCCCGTTTCTGGACGAACTCAGCGCCGTGATTTTGCAGTATGAGCGCGAGAAGCTCTCGCGCACCATCGCGAAGTATAACAAGGCCAACAAGCGCTACCGCATGCCCAACCTGGAGTTTTACCGCCACAATTACGCCACGTATTGATGTCGTATTGATGGTCTTGTGACCTCGCCACGGTTTTGCACGGCGGCCGGGCAGTAATCCACGCTTGAGGTTGTGGATGAATCGTGCGGCGCGTGGCGTGCAGCCAGGCCGCTATTCTGGGGGCTTGCGGGCGACTTTTCGATGCTGCGTTCGCGTGCAGCAGCAAGTTGTCAAGGTCGGGCGGGGTGGGCTAGGGGTTGCCGAAAAAATGCCCAATTTTGCAGGTCTATTCAACCCAAAATCATGGACGCGCTCATTCAACTGTTGCCCGAAAACCTCGTGAACCAAATCGCCGCCGGCGAGGTGGTGCAGCGTCCGGCGAGCGTGGTGAAAGAGCTGCTCGAGAATGCGAAGGATGCCGGCAGCTCGCATGTCCAGCTCATTATTAAAGATGCGGGCAAGGCGCTGATACAAGTCACGGACAACGGCTGCGGGATGTCGCCCGGCGATGCGCGTATGTGCTTTGAGCGCCACGCGACGAGCAAGATCCAGAACATCGATGATTTGTTCAAAGTGCGCACACACGGCTTCCGGGGCGAGGCCCTGGCGAGTATCGCGGCGG
>CAZTEZ010000185.1:0-6516 GCA_964611815.1 uncultured Bacteroidia bacterium
GAGCCCACACGCATCGGTCGCAAAAAGACGGAGAATGGTTGGGTTCGTGTTGCTAAAAAATCAGGCGAGGAGCTTGCCTAAACAGAATTAGTAGAATTGAATCATGTCCTACAAGGTACGTCTACAAGAAGCCTATCAGAATCGGATTAAGAAAGAACTTCAGGAGAAGTTCGGCTACTCTAATCCGATGGAGATCCCCCGCCTGGAGAAGATCGTCATCTCTCGTGGCATGGGCGCGGCAACGGCGGACAAAAAGCTGCTCGATCAAGCGATGGAAGAACTGTCGCTCATCAGCGGTCAGAAGCCGGTGCTCACGAAATCGAAGGTCGACATCTCGAACTTCAAACTGCGCAAAGGCACGCCGATTGGTGCCAAAGTCACGCTTCGCCGTGCGCGCATGTACGAATTCCTCGACCGTTTCATTAACGTAGCAACGCCGCGTATGCGCGACTTCCGTGGTCTGCGCACCACCGGATTCGACGGCCGTGGCAACTACAACGTCGGCATCGCCGAGCAGATCATCTTTCCGGAAATCAACGTGGACAAAATCTACAAGATTCAGGGCATGGACTTGACGTTCGTGACGTCTGCCGAGACCGACGAAGAAGCGCACGCGCTGCTCAAAGGCTTCGGCATGCCCTTCTACAAACAAGAAACTGAACAAGCCCAATCGGCTTAAGTATCAAAAGCACAAGCATTTAATTATGTCACGTCAATCTATTATCGCCCGTCAGCGCAAGCGCGAGAAGCTGGTCGAAAAGTACCGCGAGCGTCGCGAAAAGCTGAAAGAAGAAGGTCGCTATCTGGAGCTGCAAAAGCTCCCGCGCGACTCTTCGCCCGTGCGTTTGGTCAACCGTTGCCAACTGACGGGTCGCCCCCGCGCCTACATGCGCCGTTTCGGTGTATCGCGCATCAAATTCCGCGAATTGGCCCTGCAGGGTCGTATCCCAGGTGTTAAAAAGGCCAGCTGGTAAACCACTGATTGGTGCTCAATCGGCCAGCTGCTAAACAGAATAAGCTATGCATTCAGACCCCATCGCAGATCTCCTGACGCGCATCCGCAACGCGGTGCGTGCCGACCACCAGGTAGTGGATATCCCCTACTCTAAGCTCAAGCTCGGCATCGTGAAGGTGCTCTTTGAGCAGGGCTACATCGCTGCTTTCAAGCACGTGCAAGACAGCCCGCAAGGCACTATCAAAGTTGCCCTCAAGTATAATCCTATTACGAAAGAACCGGCTATTCGCCAGCTCAAGCGTCTTTCAAAGCCAGGCCTGCGTCAGTACACGAATGTGGCAGAGATGCCCCGCGTGAAGAACGGCCTTGGCGTTGCAATCCTGACCACCTCGCGTGGGGTGATCACGGACAAAGAAGCGCGTGAACTGAATGTTGGCGGCGAACTGCTGTGTGAAGTCTTCTAAAGCATACTACTATGTCACGGATCGGAAAACAACCTATTGCCCTGCCTGACGGCGTTGAACTCAAACGCGAGAGCGATTTTGTGGTCGTGAAAGGCAAGCAAGGCGAGCTACAAACAGACATCTCGAGCGACTACGACGTGAAAGTTGAAGACGGTGAGATCGTCATCGGTCGCCCGAATGACAGCAAAAAGGCGCGTGCGATGCACGGGCTCTACCGTTCGCTGATCAACAACATGATCACCGGTGTTAGTGAAGGCTACAAAGAAACGCTTGAGCTGATTGGTGTTGGTTACCGTGTTGAGGTTAACGGCAACGTCATGCAGTTCTCTCTGGGCTACTCACACCCCGTTTATTTTGTATTGCCGCCTGAGGTGAAAGCCGAGACGGAATACAAAAAGGGTGAGAATCCAAAGCTGATTTTAAGCTCGATCGATAAGCAGCTGCTTGGCCAGATGGTGGCTAAAGTTCGCGCGATCCGTCCGCCCGAACCCTATAAAGGCAAAGGTGTGCGCATCAAGGGTGAATACGTACGCCGCAAAGCTGGTAAAGCAGGTAAAGCCGCTTAATTTATTATTGATCTCAGCGATTCGATCACATCCACAGACTACTGGAAATCATGCCAAGCAGAAAGATTAATAAACGTACGCCGGCGAATGTTCGTCGTCGTCTGCGTGTGAAGCGCGGTATTCGCAAGAAGATTCACGGCACGGCCGAGCGCCCTCGCCTGACGGTCTATCGCAGCAATACGGCCATCTACGCTCAGATCATCAATGACGATGAGGACCGTACATTGGTGAGCCACTCTTCTCGCGTGAAAGACATCAACGAGAAAAGTGTGACCAAGACCGAGCAGAGTCAACTCGTCGGAAAGGCCATTGCTGAAAAAGCAAAAGATGCCGGTATTGAAAAGGTCGTCTTCGACCGCAATGGTTTTAAGTACCACGGACGCGTAAAGGCGCTCGCTGATGGTGCACGTGAAGGCGGACTCCAATTTTAATTGCGCGATTGGTTGAAGCCAGCAATCGCATAACAGACAGAACTTATGTCAGTCAAAGTCAAAAAATCACAGCGCGTAAAACCGGTCGACTCCGATCTGATGGATCGCCTGGTGGCGCTCAACCGTGTCGCCAAAGTAGTGAAGGGCGGTCGTCGTTTCAACTTCAGCGCGATTGTCGTCGTAGGAGACGGTAACGGTGTCGTAGGCTTCGGCCTCGGCAAAGCCGGTGAAGTTGCGTCTGCCATTACCAAAGGCAATGACGACGCGAAAAAGAACCTCATCAAAGTGCCGCTGATTAACGGCACCGTTCCGCACGAACTCGTCTACAAGTACGGTTCTGCAGAAATCATGCTGCGCCCAGCAGCCCCTGGTACGGGTATCCTGGCCGGTGGTGCGATGCGTGCGGTGCTCGAGTGTGCCGGTATCAAAGATGTATTGGGTAAGTCGACCGGATCGACCAACCCACACAACGTCGTGAAAGGCACGATTGAGGCACTGGCGAGCATGGAAGATGCGCACGCCGTTGCACAGCGCCGTGGCGTTTCACTCGAACAAGTATTTACCGGAAAAGCGCAATAAGCTACTGATCCACAGCTAGACGCTTTTAAAGCAAACACTCATGGCCCAGGTCAAAGTAACACAAGTCAAAAGCCAGATCGATCGCCCGAAAGATCAGAAGGCCACGCTGCAAGCGCTGGGCCTGGGGCGTATCGGTAAAACGCGCACGCACGAGGCGAGCAAGGCGACCATCGGTATGCTGCGCAAGGTTGCCCATTTGGTCACCATTGAAGAAATCAACTCATGAAACTGCACGAATTAGGTCCTGTAAAAGGTGCGCGACACAACACGAAGCGCAAAGGCCGCGGCCAGGGTTCTGGCAAAGGTGGCACTGCTACGCGTGGCCATAAAGGTGCGCAGTCGCGTTCGGGTTACAAAATCAAGAAGCACTTCGAGGGTGGTCAGATGCCCATTCAGATTCGTCTGCCGAAGTTTGGCTTCAAGAACCACAACCGTCGCGAGTACAAAGTCGTGAATCTAAGCCAACTGGAGCAGATTGCTACCGATCACAAGGTCACGGACTTCAACCATGATGTTTTTGTGGAGCACGGCATCATGTCCAGCAGCAAGTACCTCATCAAGGTGTTGGGCGATGGCGAGCTGACGAAGAAGGTCAACGTGAAAGTTGACGCCGTTTCAAAGTCTGCCCGCGAGGCCATTGAAGGTGCTGGTGGTTCAATCGAGATCATTCCTGTGAAGGAAGTGGTGATTGAGCACAACAAGCACCGTCGTCTGCAAGACCCCGCGCTGATGGCTAAGGCCGAGCGCGAAGGCGCAGACCTGGAAGAAGTAGCGCCTGTTTCTCAAGTTGAAGATAACACGGCTGCCGACGATAGCGCTGACGACGCGTCAGACGCTGACAACGCTGAAGCCAAATCTGAGTAATCTCACTGACTGTCAGGCCACTAGCTCATGAATAAGCTAATAGAAACCATCAGAAACATTTGGAAAATCGAGGAGCTGCGTAAGCGGATCCTCTTTACGTTTCTGTTGATCGCTGTCTACCGACTGGGCTCTTACGTCATCTTGCCAGGTATTGATACTCAGGCGTTGGAGATGATGTTCGAGAACCAGCAGGGCAAAGGCCTTTTGGGCCTCATTAACACATTCGTGGGTGGCGCATTTGCGCGTGGCTCTGTGTTTGCACTGGGTATCATGCCCTATATCTCCGCGTCTATCATTATTCAATTGATGATGGCTGCGCTACCTTCGCTGCAAAAGCTGCAGAAAGAGGGCGAGAGTGGGCAAAAGAAGATTCAGCAACTGACCCGTTACTTGACGATTGTCATCACAGCTGCTCAGGCGGCTGGCTACCTCGTCAACCTGCGTTCGATGTATGGCGCTGCCATCAGCGAATCAACCATGTTCTGGGTGCTCGGCCTATTCATCCTCACAGCCGGAACCATGTTTCTGGTCTGGCTGGGTGAGCGCATTACGGATCGAGGTGTCGGCAACGGTGTTTCGCTTTTGATTACCATCGGTATTATCGCTGACCTGCCGGGCGCGCTGCTCGCGGAGTTCGGTCTGAACCCGGTGATGGTCTTCTACATCGAGATCATTGCGCTTGGTGTCGTTACCATGGGTGTTGTCGCTCTGACAATTGCCGTCCGCAAAGTGCCGATCAACTACGCCCGCCGCATGGTTGGCAACAAGATGATGGGTGGTATGCAGCCGACGATGCGTAACTATCTGCCTCTCAAACTAAATGCTGCGAATGTGATGCCAATCATCTTCGCACAAGCCCTGATGTTCTTGCCCGCTACGGTTGCCCAATTCTTCCCGCAAAGTGAATTCTGGCAGTCGACTGGTAGCTCACTATCTGACTGGAAGTCGGTGCCTTACAACATCATTTTCGCGCTGCTGATTATTCTATTTACGTACTTCTACACGTCAATTACGGTGAACCCGAACGACATCGCCGACCAACTGAAACGGAACGGTGGCTTCATCCCGGGTGTTAAACCAGGTAAGAAAACAGCAGAACACATTGATGCCATCATGACGCGCATCACGCTTCCGGGCTCGATTTTCCTCGCGCTCGTCGCAATTATACCCGCTTTTGTTGCGCGTTTCGGTGTATCTGATAACTTTGCACTCTTCTTTGGCGGCACCAGTCTGCTGATTATGATTGGTGTGGTACTTGACACGCTGCAGCAAATCGAAAGCTATCTGTTGATGCGTCACTACGACGGCCTGATGAAATCGGGTCGCATCAAAGGACGCTCTGCATCTATGCAAACCGGCGCTGTACAGCGTGGCTAAACCTGCTAAAGAAGACTGACTGAACTCAACGCATGAAAATTACCATCAAAACGCCAGAAGAGATCGAGTTGCTGCGCAATGCAGCGACGCTGGTCGCGCGTACCCTAGCGGAGGTTGGTAAGCACGTGCGTCCGGGCGCCAACACGCATGATATGGATGTGCTCGCAGAGCAGTTCATCCGTGACAATGGTGGCGTACCCGCGTTCAAGAACTACAAGCCTAGCTTTTCGGCTACCCCCTACCCCTTCACGCTGTGTACTTCCGTCAATGATGAAGTCGTACACGGCATGCCCGCGAAAGACCGCGTGCTGAAGGATGGCGACATCATCGCTGTTGACTGTGGGGTCATGATGGATGGCTACTACGGCGACTCTGCCTACACCTTCGCTGTTGGCGAGGTGGACGCGAAAACCCGTAAGTTGCTCGAAACCACGAAAGCATCACTAGAAGTCGGCCTGCAACAGGCGACCCACGGCAACCGCCTGGGTAACCTGAGTAACGCTATCCAGAAGCACGTGGAAGCTGAAGGTTTTGGCATTGTGAGCCAAATGGTGGGTCACGGCATCGGCCGCAACATCCACGAGCCGCCGGAGGTACCCAACTACGGACGCGCAGGTACGGGTATTCGCCTCAAAAAAGGCATGGTGCTTTGCGTGGAGCCGATGATTAATCTGGGCACAGGAGACATTTATACTGAGGAAGACGGCTGGACGATCCGCTCCAAGGATCATAGCCCATCGGTGCACTTCGAGCGCATGGTCGCCGTTGATACTGATGGCCCAGACATCCTCACGCCCTACGATATTATTGAATCTGAACTGCAAGCTGTTAGCGTATAATATGGCCAAACAAAAAGCAATTGTCGTCGATGGGACGGTCGTGGAAGCTCTGCCGAACGCGAAGTTTCGGGTAGAGCTGGAAAACGGCCACGAAGTTTTAGCGCACATCTCCGGCAAAATGCGGATGTACTACATCAAAATCCTCCCTGGCGATCGTGTGAAACTCGAGATGAGCCCCTACGATTTGTCCAAAGGCCGCATCACATATCGCTACAAATAAGCTCAGCAAACAGACACAACTTTTCACCGAGAAAACCGCACAAAACGAACTGTTATGAAAGTCCGTGCATCACTCAAAAAGCGCAGTGCAGACTGCAAGATCGTACGACGCAAAGGCCGTCTGTACGTGATCAATAAAAAGAATCCGAAATTCAAACAACGTCAAGGATAAGCTATGGCTCGTATTGCAGGTGTTGACCTCCCGAAAAACAAGCGTGGCCT
>CAZTEZ010000186.1:0-6477 GCA_964611815.1 uncultured Bacteroidia bacterium
CTGCAAGACGAGCTACGTTTATATGATCGCCTGGGGCTTTCTGACGGCCTTTGCCCGCTTGTACACCAACTACACGGGTTGGGCGTTCATCGGGCCATTTTTGGCGCGCTGGTTGTGGGAGTTTCTGGTGCGCACACCGCATTGGGGGCTGCCGTGGGTGCTGGTCAGAACCTTAGCCTCAGGGCAAGCGTTGCCCAAAAAGACAATTCAGGTCCTGCGGTAACACCGGTCAACCAAAAACTCCTAATCATGCCCCAAAAGCCCAAGCCTCCAATTTTATCGCATAAATACACCAATGAGGCCAGTGTATTCATGCCCGAGAACCTCCTGCGCGAGGCCCGTCGTCAGCTGCAACGGCCAGAAAAACCCGTACCGGATGTCGTGGTGCTGGACCCCGATGGCGATTTGTGCGATTATGTACGGGCGCACCGCCAGGCGGTGCCCGTGGCGCAGTGGGCGTGCTATCATTCTGAGATGTATGCGTTTGAATTCGCCGATCAAACAGTCGGTATCATTCCGCGGGTGGTGGGCGCCTCTTATGCGGTGCTGGTTGCCGAGCAGCTGTTCGTCAGTGGCTGCCAACTGCTCATCAGCATCACCTCGGCGGGTATCGTACGCGCGCCAACTTTCGCGCAGCCGTTCGCGCTAATCGCTGAATCTGTACGAGACGAGGGCACCAGCTATCATTACTTGCCAGCGGATGCCCCAGCGACGCTGAAGCCGGGGCTGCGCACCCAACTCACGCAACAAACTGCATCGGACGACAGCGCCTCGCTGGCGTATCACCCGGCGAAAGCCTGGACCACCGATGCGCCCTACCGCGAGACCGAGCAAGCTATTGCAGCGATGGCCGATGCGGATGTCACTTGCGTCGAAATGGAGTCCGCTGCGCTGTATGCACTGGCCACTTCGAAAGACTACGATATCGTTTGTTTTGCTCACCTGACGAATACCATGGCGCAGGAGGAGGGCGATTTTGAGAAAGGCGAGTTCGCCGGCAGCTTGAATGCGCTGGCTGTGGTCGAAACGGTTATCGGCCGCCTTCACACCACCGGTTAGACGCCATAATCACGCTGCAAGCGTGTATCTGGCTGTAGCATGGCAAATCATAGGGTATATATGTCAGTACTGGGGCCTATCCCAAAACTCATAACTGTGTCATTCCGAGGTCTTCCGAGGAATCTAATTGTGCCGTTGCAGTGGTGATAAAAACGATGAGATGCCTCCACTGAGCCTGCCCTGAGCCTTTCAGCAGTGATCAAGAGAGGCGCCGTCGAATGGGCAGAAGCCGTTGAAAATCACCGAAATCGGTCTGAATTTGCTGAGCTGGCCAGTCTCTTACTGCGTTTTCCACGAATAGATTGTCTATGTAATGCGAAAATTCAACTACCTTATGTGGCGTGAGCTCCACGTCTTTTCGCGACCCCAAAGCCCACTCCGTGTATGAAAAAGCTGAAGCGCCGCCTGGCGCAACTCCCCCGCATTTACAGGCTGGCCGGTGCCGCCGCCAGCGTTATTCTTATTGCCACGGTTGTGATTGCCAAGCAAAAGGCGCAATGGGAATACATTCCCTACAACCCGGCTTTCGACCCCTACCTCTCGGCCTTCACCGATGGGGAGATCTCGCGCACGGACGATATTATCCTGCGCTTCCGAGAAGACGTGCTGGCCGACGACGCTTTCGAGCGGGCCCGAGAGGAGTCGCCGATTCGTTTTGAGCCGGAGATTCCGGGCGAAGTAGCGTGGGTGGACAACCGCACAATCAAGTACCGCCCACAGGGCTGGCTGCCCAGCGAAACGCGCTACACGGCCAACGTGGACATGAAGCGCCTGGTGCCAAGCATCCCCGACTCGCTGCGCAAGTTTCGCTTCCAATTCGCCACCAAACCCCAGGCCGTTGACGTGCAGCTCGCTGAAATCACGAGCGTCGACCGCAAGACGCTGAAAAAGCAGCGCGTGTCGGCGGACCTGAAGCTGAACGATGTCGAGAAACTGGAGGTACTGGAAGAGGCGATCAGCGCCGAGCAAGACGGCAAGCAGCTGCCCATCAAGTGGCATTACAACCGCGCGCAAACGCGCCAGCATTTCGAAATCGACGGTATCACGCGGGGTGAGTCGCCATCTGAACTCGTGGTGCACTACGGCGGGCTGGGCTATGGCATGCGCGAAAATGAGAACACGCTGCGCATCCCAATTCCGCCGCTCGACGAGTTCGAGATCGTCGATGTGTACGTCACGAACGAACCCCTGCAGTCGATCGTCCTGGAGTTCAGCGACCCGCTGAATGAGGCGCAGAATATCGACGGGCTCGTCACCGTGAGCGGGTACGACTACGACTGGCGCATCACCGGCCACCAGATCAAGCTCTTCCCGAAGCAGCGCATCGCTGGCACGGTGAAGGTCGAGGTGCTGCCGGGCATCGAAAACAGCGCCAAGTACAAGCTGAAAGACAAGCTGACGCGCACCGTGAAGTTCGAGGCGCTAAAACCGCGGGTGAAAATCGCGGGCAACGGCGTGATTATTCCGCAGGGCAAAACCCTCCCGTTTGTGTTCGAGGCCGTGGGGCTGAAGGCGGTGGACGTGCGCGTGACGAAAATCTACGAAAGCAACGTGCCGCAGTTTCTGCAGGTCAACCAGCTGTGGGAGAACAGCGAGATTCACCGCGTGGGTCGGGTGCAGACCATCGAGCGTGTCGACTTGGACAAAAACGCCGCGCTGGACCTCAACGACTGGAACAAGCACGTGCTCGACCTCAGCAAGCTCATCCAGAACGAACCGGGCGCGATCTACGAAGTGAGCATCGGTTTCCGTCAGAGCTACGCGCTCTGCGACTGCCCCAGCCAGGCCGTGTCGGAAGCCACGGGTGAAGCCGAAGACGACGACCAACGCGCGATGATACAAGAAGGCCAGGGCTGGGATGGCGATGATTACTTTAGCTACGGCGGCTACTACAGCTACAATTACTATGAGCGCAACGACCCCTGCAAGTCGTCGTATTACACCCGCGACAAGGTCGTTTCGCGCAACGTGCTGGCCTCCAGCATCGGCCTGATTGCCAAGCAGGGTGCCGACAACCGCCTGTTTGTGGCGACCACACACATCGAAACCACCGACCCGCTCAGCGGCGTGCAAATGGAGGTGCTGGACTTCCAGCAGAAGACCCTCGCCACGGCGACTTCTGATGGCGACGGCCAGCTGTTCATCCCCATCAAAAGTGAGCACAAGCCCTTTTTGCTGGTCGCGAAATACGGCAAGCAGCGGGGCTATTTGCGTCTGGACGACGGCTCGGCGCTGGCGCTGAACAAGTTCGACATCAAAGGCGCGATGTACCGCAACGGGATGCGGGCGTTCATCTACGGCGAGCGCGGCGTGTGGCGACCGGGCGACCCCATGCACCTGACGGCCATGCTGAAGACCATCGACGACACCCCCAACGACCTGCCGCTGACCGCCGAGCTGTATAACCCCCAGGGCCAACTCGTGAAAAAGCAGCGCCTGACGGAATCCACCAATGGCTTCTACGCCTTCACGATGCAGACCAGCACCGGGGCACCTACGGGCACCTACAACCTGAAGCTGCACGCGGGCGGCGCGACCTTTACCAAGCCGCTGAAAGTCGAGACCGTGATGCCCAATCGCTTGAAGGTGAAGCTCGACATTCCCGAGCAGCTCACTGCCGGCAAGCCTGCCCAGGCGACGATCGAAAGCCACTGGCTGCACGGGGCGGTCGCGAAAAACCTGAAAGCGGAAATCAAAGGCACGCTCGTGCACCAGAACACCAGCTTCCAGAGCTACCCCAGCTTTGAGTTCGACGACCCCTATCGCCCGTTTAGCAGTGAGTCGCGCGTCTTCTTTTCAGACGAACTGGACGAAAACGGCAAAGGTGAATTCAAGATCAATTTCGAGTTGAACGACAAAGCACCGGGTAAGCTCAAGCTCAACTTCTTTACGAAGGTCTTTGAGCCGGGCGGGGCGTTCAGTCGCGATTACTACTCAACTGACTACGACCCTTACACCACTTACGTGGGCATCGACGGGCCCGACCCCGAGGGCTGGACGCGCAGCATCACCACCGGGCGCGACCACCGCTTTGAGGTTGCGAGTGTCAGCACGGACGGCAAACCGCGGGGCAACCGCAATATCAACGTCGAGGTCTACAAACTGAAATGGCGTTGGTGGTGGGACCGCAGCAAAGAGCGTTACCTGAGCTACAACTCGCAGCAGTTCAGCAACATAGTCGAGCGCCAGACCGTGACCACCGACAGCCGGGGCCGGGCGAGCTTCACCCTCAACCGCGCTGAAGACGAGTGGGGCCGCTACCTCGTGCGCCTCGTCGATGAAGGCGGGCACTCGACAGGCGAGATTGTGTACTTCGATTCGCCGGGCTACTACGGGCGCTCTGCACGCGAAAATCCAGACGCGGCCAAGATGCTGACCTTCAGCACCGACCAGGAGCAGTACAAAGTCGGCGACGACGTAACGCTCAACCTGCCAACCGGCGATGGCGGCCGGGCGCTCGTGAGCATCGAAAACGGTGCAGAGGTGCTGAAAACCTACTGGATAGATGCCACTGAGGGCACTACGCGCTTCCGCTTTGAAGCCGACGAAACGATGGCCCCCAACGTTTACGCGCATGTCACGCTGCTGCAGCCGCACAGCCAGACCGCCAACGACCTCCCGCTGCGGATGTACGGCGTGCTGCCCATCACGATTAGCAACCCGGCGACCAAGCTGCAGCCCAAGCTCAGTACCCCGACGACCATTCGCCCGAACCAGGAGGTACAGGTGAGCGTCAGCGAGGCGACCGGCAAACCGATGACCTACACCGTGGCGGTCGTCGACGAGGGCCTGCTGGACCTTACGCGCTTTGCCACCCCCAACCCGCACGGGTTCTTTTATCAGCGCCAGGCGCTGGGCGTCAAGACCTGGGACTTGTTCGATATGGTCGTCGCGAAAGACCCGGACAAAATCCGCTCGCTGCTCTCTATCGGCGGTGGCGATGGGCGTATCTACAACGAAAACGCCACCGAGCAGAACCGCTTCCGGCCGGTCGTGAAGTTCATGGGGCCGTTCGAGCTGGCTGCCGGGCAAACGAAAACCCACAGCTACAAAATGCCCAACTACGTCGGCTCGGTGCGCACGATGCTGATCGCCGGCGACATCCGCGATGGACGATTTGGCCACGCCGAAGAGACCTCGAAAGTGAACAGCCCGCTGATGGTGCTGGGCACCCTCCCCCGTGTGCTGAGCCCGGGTGAAGAGATCGACCTGCCGGTGAGCGTCTTCGCCACCGAAGCGCGCATCAAGCAGGCCGATGTAACCGTCATCGCCCGCGACAACCTGAAGCTGGCCGGCGGCCAGACGCAATCGGTGAGCTTCGACGGCTCGGGCAAAGACGAGAAGATGCTGACCTTCATGCTGAAAGTGCCCGAGAGCGTCGGCACCGGTCAGGTGCGCATCGTGGCAACCGGCGGTGGTGAAAGCGCCGTGTACGAAACCGACATCGACATCCGCCTGCCCAACCCGCGCGTCACTCGCGTGCAGACCGATCGCATTGAATCCGGACAGCGTTTCAATGCCGACATTCAACCCGTGGGCATGACGGGCACGAACGAAATCACGCTCGAGATTTCCGCCCTGCCGCCCATCAACCTCGAACAGCGCCTGAAGTACCTCATCCGCTACCCCTACGGCTGTTTGGAGCAAACCGTCAGCAGCACCTTCGCGCAGCTCTATTTGCCGGAACTCATTAAGCTTTCGCCGGAGCGACGCGACCGTGTGCGTACGAATGTGAACGTGGCCATTGCACGCTTGTCGCATTTCCAGAACGACGAGGGCGGCTTCTCATACTGGCCACGCGGCGGGTATGTGAACGACTGGGCGAGCAACTACGCCGGGCATTTCATGCTGGAAGCGCGGGCGCACGGCTATCTGGTGCCGGACAACTTGTTCGACAACTGGAAGTACCACACCCGCCGCGAGGCGCGGGAATTCCAATCGAGCACGAGCCAGTATCGCCTGAAAAACCAGGCCTACCGCTTGTATCTGCTCTCGAAAACCGGGCGCGGCGACATGAGCGCTATGAATCGCCTCATCAAAAACGACAACCTGCCGAATCTTGCGAAATGGTATCTCGCGGCGGCTTATCACAACAGCGGGCAACCCGAGGCGGCCAGCCGACTGATCCGCCGCCTGCCGATATCAGTTGGCGACTACGCCGAGCTCGGCCTCACCTTCGGGTCGGGCACCCGCGACGAGGCGGTGATTCTGGAAGTGCTGAGCCTCACCGGCCGACAAAGCAAGGCGCAGGACGTGTTGGAGAGCCTCTCAAAAACCCTCTCTTCGGAGCGTTGGCTTTCGACGCAAACCACCGCGTATGCGTTAATGGCCGTCGGTAAGTACGTGGAAGAGCGCAACATCAGCACCCGCATGAAGTTCAACCTGGAAGGCACCGGACGCAGCGTGAGCGATGTCGCC
>CAZTEZ010000187.1:0-6465 GCA_964611815.1 uncultured Bacteroidia bacterium
CGTCAGGGCGTTATCGCACAGGCCGTTGGCCACTTTGGCGAGGGTGTTGGCGCTAGCGGGAGCCACCACCAGCAGGTCGGCCCACTTGCCTAGCTGAACATGGCGCGTCCAGGTGTAGTCTTGCGCCCAGATGTCGCGCATCACCGGGTGGCGGCTCAGCGACTGCAGCGTCGCCTCGCCCACGAACTCGGCCGCAGCGTCGGTCATCACGACCTGCACCTCGGCGCCGGCCTTCTGCAGCAAGCGCAACAGCACCACGGCTTTATACGCCGCGATGCTGCCGCTAATACCAAGCACGATTTTCCTGCCGGTGAGTTGCATGGGGTAAAGGTACGCAAACGCAAACAGGCAGCCCAACGGACTGCCTGCCTTAAATTGTACCGATTAGAACGGCTTTACACAATCTTCTGCTCAATAGCATAGCGCACGAGGCCGACGGTGTTTTTCACGCCCACCTTCTGCATCAGGTTGCGACGGTGCGAGTGCACGGTGCGCGGGCTGATGAACAGCTTGTCCGCGATCTCCTGGTTCGTCATTTCGGAAGCGATGAGCTTGAGGATTTCCAGCTCGCGTTTTGTGAGTTTGATCTCGTGGCTGCCGCGCGGCTTCAGGCGCACGGGCTCGCCATTGGCACCGTCGAGCTCGCGGTCGGCCTGCGCGGCGTCTTTGTTTTGCGTCATGAAGCGCTCCATGACGGTGTTGGTCACGTCCGAGCTGAAGTAGCTCTTGCCCTCGTTGGCACGGCGGATGGCCCGCAGCAGCTCCTCTTTGCCGGTGTTTTTGAGGATGTAGCCCTTGGCACCCGCCGAGAGCATCGACGAGATGTACTGCTCGTCGTCGAACATCGTGAGGGCCAGCACGTGGGGCGCGTCGTCGGCCTGCAGGAGCTCTTTGGTGGTCTCGATGCCGTTCATCTCCGGCATCTTGATGTCCATGAGCACAATGTCGGGCTCGTATTCGCGAATTTTGTCAATGGCCTCTTTGCCCGTGTTGGCCGAGCCGATGAGCTGCACATCGTCGACGTTTTCGAGCATCGCGCTGATGCCATTGATGATAATGTCGTGATCGTCTACGATGAATACGTTGATCTTTCGATTAGGCATGTTGGTTGAAGGTAGGGTTAAGGTGAGCGTATGTGCGTGCAGCTGGCATAGGTTGTGCTAGCAAGTAAGTAAGAATGAGCATCGATAATTCATGGAAATGAAAAATGCGCCACCCGATTACGTAAAAGTGAGGCCTTTGGTAAATAGACTTACCAGAAGAACATTACAACAAACGCTTTGGTTTGCTGATTTTTACGGCTTTCAGGTACAAAGGTTGCAGTTGCTCGGCCGTTGATGTGCCATTGTGAGCATATATGCGGTGCGCTGCAGTGGCAAGCGCCTGCGCACGATTGGGCAGGTGGGGCCAGAAGTGCGATGTTTCACGATCAAGTAAGGCTGCGCCTGAGCCCAGCAACATCGCTGGCTGCCGTTGCACAAGCGCCTGAAATTCAGCGCTATCGACCTCCATCCGTGTGGGCTCGCGCAGGGTGTGCAGTTCAGTGTCGTACACCCCGACGTAGGCCTCGCGTTTGCGCGCGTGCAGCATGCCGATGAGCTGCGTACTTGGCGCAAGGTTGAGCAGCAATGCCCCGGCTGCCAGTAAAGCTGTCGTTGGCACTCCGACTAATGGCTTATCAAGCGCCAGCGCCAGGCCTTTGGCAGCAGCAATGCCAATGCGGATCCCGGTGTAGCTGCCGGGGCCGATCACCACGCCGATGTGGTCAAGGTCATTTGGAGAAAGCTCCAGGTGGTGCAGCAGTTCGTCGATCACGACGGTCACGAGCCGTGCGTGACTGCGCTCCGTGAAGACGGTCTGCTCAGCCAGCAGCTCTTCGCCCCGGGCAATGCACACGACGAGCACCTTCTCGGCGGTGTCGATACTGAGCGTGAGGGGGGCATCCGAGTTGCTGGTCGTAAGGGCCATGCCACAAAACAACGGAAAATTTGGGGAGCGGGCGGGGGCTTGAGCTTTGGCATAAAAAAACTGCCACGAAAATTAATCCGCGGCAGCCCTCTATTTACCTCAGTCAATGAAGTGAAGTCCCTGTTACTACTTCTCTGTTGTCCCTCATTGAAGTAGTAACACTAAGGTAGAGCTTGGCAGGGCAAACGCCAACCTTCTGCCAGAAAAACACCCCACAGCACGCTAATTTGAGGGCTTTGCCCACTTGTCGGGCTTAGTTTATGTGCGTTGCACGAGAACACGCCTGCGGTAAACCCTCAGAGGTAAGTGGCACCGTCTTCGAGCTTGAGTTTCAGTACACTACCCGCGCCCACACGTGCCCACGTGCCAATGCGTACTTTTGGCAAGACCGTTGCATTGGCGCCCACCAGAGCGCCCTCTCCCACAGTTACTTCGCCACAGAGCACCGCACCAGGCGCGACATGGGTGTAGTTTTCGATGCGGCAGTCGTGTTCAACAATCGCCCCGGTATTGATGATGCAGCCCTTCCCCACCTTGGCGTGGGCGTGCACCACCGCGCCGGGGCCAACGAACGTGCCGGCGCCGATCTCGGCACTGGGGTCAGCGTATGCTTTGGGGTGTATGATGGGCGGGAGGGTGGCCCCAGCAGTTTCAAGCGCCTCAAAAAAGCGCTTGCGGGTCTGGTTGTCGCCCACACACACCGCAAACTGGTGCGGGCCGTAAATCGGGTCACCCGGCTTGGGCACTGGCGGGCCGTGGTAGGTGAGGTTGGTGTCGGGCTTTTCTACATTATCCAGATAGCCCACCACCTGGTGACCAAGCGCTTGCAAAGCAGCGCGCACCACGCGCCCTTGCCCACCGAAGCCCACCAAGATGTATCCGGGTCCCATGCGTGCGATGTTAAGCAATACCCCCGTAAAAAGGAAGAGCTAGCCAGTCACTAGTTTTTGGTACAATATTTGGGTAATATTGTCCAGTTTACTCACTTAAAAACTTGAACGATGAACCACACTCTGCTAAAACTCCCGTTGATCGCCCTGCTGGCATTCAGTTTTGTTTTTGTCGCTTGTTCTGATGATGAAGAAGATGATCCTACACCTACTGAGCAAATCGTGGGTACTTGGATGGTGACCGAGGTGTATACTCAAATCAATAATGATCCGGAACAGAATGTTACTGCAGATCAACCCGCTTGCAACATGGATAATTTGACGACTTATTCCTCTGACAACACTTACCGCGTGATGGATAACATGATTAAGTGTGATTCGCTGTCTCCGGATGAACTCCAGAGTGGTACCTGGGCGTTGATCGAAGCAGATTCAAAGCTGGTGCTTGACCAAACTTCTTCCAGCAGCGACAACGATACATTCGACATTCTATCGCTTACGGAGAGTCGCGTAGAACTGACCCAGACAGCCACACAAGCTTTTGGCAACGAAACCGTTACTGCCACGGTTCGCCGAGTAGCCGTGAAGCAATAACTGCTTCTGCATAACGATTATAACCCCGGCCACACTGGTCGGGGTTTTTTGTGTGCTTGAAAACGTGAGCCTACTTAAGCTACACTCGGCGAGGTCTTGCCGCCCTGAATCCAGTTGCGGTAGCGGCGCAGCTTGCGACGCAGCACTGGGCGCAGGCTGCGGAAATAGTAGATGGGCGCGTAGAATACCGGCACGAAAAACAGCAGCAGCGTATCGAAAATGGCGTGTGGGCGGTGGCGGAAGTGCTCGATGAGCACCAGCACCCAGACGCAGAGCCCAAAGATATCGAGCTCGATGATGGCGAAGGTCTCCAGCCAGCTTACCAGCGGAATTTCGACATGCCGAAAAAACGCCAGGTGCATGGCGTGAATCAGCTCTACGAAATCGACGAACGCCGCCACGACGATGAGTACATCATAGACGATCAACCGCCAGTACGACTTAAACGGTGCCGGGCGCGGTTCGCGGGCATCGTTGTAAAAGCCGGGGCAGTCGTATTCTCTTGGAAGCATGATACAAACAAGCTGAGTACGACAAGTTAAGTAAACCTTCGGAATCGGATAGTAAGACTATCGCTAAACGCCATCGGTTTTTTGACGGTTCCCAGCGTGCGTTTACACCGGGTAGCGAAGAATTAGCTCGTGCTGGTCGCTGCCCAGGCGCTCGAAGCCATTGCTGATGAACAGGTACTCGGCCAGCGCGTTGCGGCGATCAACGGCCGCCCGGATTTCGCTGCACTGCGGGTGGCGGCGCATTTCGGCAAGGATCAGCCGGAGCGCCTGGCTGCCATAGCCGTTGCCTTGCAGTTCGCCTTCAATCATGATACGCGCCACCCAGAAGATGTGCCCCATTTGCCCGAAAGTCGTGTAGCCCACAAGTGTGTCGTTGGCGTAAATGGCACGGGCCTCCAGGTTCTGGTAGTGCGCTTCCAGGAGGGCGCGTTCGGCGGCTGGCAAAAAGTCAATTTGCTCACTCTGAGGCTTCAGCGCAAGCACTTTCTCCCAGTTACCGTTGTGAATGTGCGAGAGACGCACGGTGGTTTTGTGGGCATCAGAGCCCTCGTCGGGGCGTTCGGGTAAGTCGTGAGGTGGGCGCATGAGTGGTGCAAGTCGGTAGTGGAGTAGTAAGCTAATGCATACGCAGCAGACGCACAGTTGTTTCGTCGATTATTCGTCGATTAAACACAGCATCCCGAAGGGCGCGGTGCCAATCGGGATGCAAAAACGATGAAAAACACAGTGACCCCGGCGGGAGTCGAACCCACAACCGTCTGCTTAGAAGGCAGATGCTCTATCCAGTTGAGCTACAGGGCCAGCACATGATGCCAATGCGTGCACGCATGCAGACGCATAGCGACTGCTAAACTAAACAAACTCGCGCATTTGTGGCGTGGGTTTTGCGGCTTTGGGGCACGTTCTAAACAGAGCTTACGTATTTTGCTGCATATGCGGTTACAAATCCTGCTTTTCATCTTGTGTAGCCTAGCTACGGCTCAAACAGCCATTGCGCAAGGCAATACGCTGAGCCTGCGCGGGCAGGTGGTCGATGTCAACAACCAACCGCTGGTGGGGGCGGCAGTCAAGCTGCTGAACGCCAAGCGTGGCGTGGTGACCGACCTCGACGGCCGCTTCTTCCTGGAGGGCCTGGGCACCGACGACACCCTGCAAGTCAGCCTGCTCGGCTATGTGCCACAGACCTATCCGGTGTCGGGCATTCGCCAGGCCAATATGCTGTTCGTGCTCGAGGAAAAGCCCGTGGAGACCGATGCCGTGGTCATCACCCCCGGCGTGAACCCCGCCCACCGCATGATTCGAGCCGCCATTGCCAACCGCGAGCGCAATGCCCCGGACAACCTCGATGCCTACGCCTACACGTCGTACAACAAGCTCAAGTTTTACCCGGAGTTCGACACGGTGCTGAAATCGAACGAGCATGCGTTTTTCGACAGCTCGATGTTCGGGTTTTGGGAAAGCGTGACGCAGAAGCTCTTCATGCAGCCCGCAAAGGAAAAAGAGATCGTGCTGGCCTCGCGTCTTTCGGGTATGAAAGACCGCGCGATACCCTTCTCGCCCACCAGCTTTCAGGACCTCTCGTTTTACAACAACTGGGTGACGCTGTTGGGGCTCGACTACGTTTCGCCCATCGCCGACAACGCGCTCGATAAGTACTACTACACGCTCTACGACACGCTCTATGACGGCGTGGACACCGTTTACTCGATTGCATTCGAGCCCAAAAACGAGCGCGTGATGGGCTTGAAGGGCGACCTGAAACTGCACTCGCGGCTCTGGAGCATCCATACCGTGACGGGCAATTTGCGCATGCCGGCCGACATGCAGTTTTTCGACGAAACGCTCATTCAGCAGGTGCACACCGAGGTGGCCGATAGCGTGTGGTTTCCGGTGCAGCTCTACACCAGAATTGCCATCGCGCAAGACCAGGCCGCGCTCTCGGCCAAAGACAGCACCGATGAATCGCTCACCGATCAGGGGCAGTTTTTCGTAGAGGTGCGCTCCGATTTTCAGGATTTGAACGTCGATACCACCTTCAGCAGGCGCACGTTCGATAACATCGCCCTCGATGTGCTTCCGGAAGCCGCCGGACGCAAGGACGACTTCTTCGACCAGTACCGCACCGATACGCTCACGGCCAAAGAGCGCAACACTTACACGAACATCGACAGCCTGGCCGATGAGACCAACATCCTGGGCATGGTGGAGTTCGTTCGGCGATTGTCGCAAGGCTTCATCCGACTGGGCCCGGTGGATATCGACATCTACCGCCTGTACATGTGGAACGACCGCGAGCGCCACCGTTTCGGCCTCGGCGGCTTCACGAACAGCGATTTGTCGCGGAAGTTCACGCTGGGCGGCTTCTTTGGCTGGGCCACGGGCGACCGCGAGTGGAAGTACGGTGGCAGCTTGCAGCTGCACCCCTTCCGCAACAACTTCGTGCGCCTGCACTTGGATTACCAGTACGACCTCATCGAATCGGGCTACTCCTCGCTGTACAC
>CAZTEZ010000188.1:0-4769 GCA_964611815.1 uncultured Bacteroidia bacterium
GGGCTAACTTACATATATTCGACGTGCTTTGCCGTTTGTTCACCATGCCTAAATTGCAGAAAGAGTCGAGTCGAGTCGAGTCAAAAAGACGGGAGATGGCAGCTATGGACTCGACCTCAACACGATAGGGTTAGATGCAAGACCCAAACCAATTTCCACGACCCAACTCAAGAGTCAAAATTGGTGCGTCACGACTTACGCCAAATAACTGTCTAACAACGTTCGTGTTCAAAAGGAAATAAGCTGATGCAATTTCAGAAAAGACCTCTAATAAAATTAATGACAACGTACCACTGGTTCTTCGAGAACGCATGAGTGTCTGCAATGTGCGTGAGGCTGAGGCTAGGAGAGCTTCTTTCTTCATAATTAAAACCTTCTGTTGAAGCAGCGGTTGGAAAGGTCTTAACGGCAGACAGTAACCGTCATGAACCTCATCGTGGGCTTGTTTCCAGCTGTCGTGCTCGTTTTCGGGCACCACCATCGTGAAGTGCTGCCCCACGAACTCCTGCGGCGTGTAGTTGTAGATCGCCGAGTAGGTATCGTTCACCTGCACGAATTTGCCGTCTTTGTCGGTGACGCAGATGCCGATCGGTGCCGTTTCGATGATACTGCGGGCAATGGCCTCCGACCGCTTAAGCTGGATCTGCTGCTGGCGCATTTGGTCCTGCGTTGCCTGCATTTCCTCAGCGTTCTGGCGCAGCTCTTCTTCTGAGGCGCGCAGTTGTTGATAGGCATCGCGCAGGCGCTGGTCGTCTTGTTTGCGCTTGGTGATGTCGACGAGGAAAAGAATTCGGCGGATGTTGCCATCTGAGCTCACGATCTTCGACGATTCCGCCATCATGAAGACGTCCTCGCCCTCGGCGCTTACGAGCGTCATTTCTGAGCGCTCCGACTCTTCGCCCTGCATGAAAATACCGTGGCGCTGTTCGAAGCCGTTCGCCTGAGTGCCTTTCAGCAGTTCCGAAAAGCCACTGCCGATCAGCTCGCTGCTCGACTTGCCGAGTGTGAGCTCCAGCGCGTCGTTGACTTGCTCAATGTTGCCCGACTCGTCAAGGATGGCGACTGCCACAGGGGCGGTTTCGATGATCTTTCGGGTGCGTTCTTCAGACTGCTGCACCAGGCTTTCGGCCTTCTTGCGCTCGGTGATGTCGAGCACGTAAGTCACCTTCTTTGTCTGGCCATCGGCATCCACGATGCGCGCACTGTCCGCGAGGATCGTGAGCATCTTACCGCCCTTGCTGATCACGTTGAACTCACCACGGGTTTCGTCTTTGCCCGCCAGGAAGTCCTCGTGCTTCTTCAGCCAGAAGGCGTGGTCTTTCGTCGGGGTCACCAAGGTGAAGGGCTGACCGAGCAATTCGGCCTCGCTGTAGCCGTAAATCTGCGTGTAAGCCGCGTTCACGGCCTCGAAAGTTGCGTTGGGGCCGGTGATGCAAATGCCGACCGGCGCGCTATCGACGAGTGTTTTCAGACGCTCTTCGCTGCGGCGCAGCTCGGCCTCCTGGCGCTTGCGCTCCGTGATGTCGATGACGTAAGTCACCTTTTTGGGACGGCCGTCGCGACCGATGATGCGGGCACTGTCGGCGAGGATGGTCAGCTCTCGGCCGTCTTTTGCGAGCACATTGAACTCTCCGCGCGTTTCGTCTGCGCCATTGATGAAATCATCGTGCTTTTTGATCCAGAAGTTGCGGTCTTCAGGCTTCACAACTTTCGTGAATGACTGCCCGATCAGCTCTTCGGGTTCATAGCCGTAAATGAGCGTGTAGGTGCTGTTCACCTGCTCGAACTCGCAGTTTTCGTTCGTCACGCAAATGCCAACCGGCGCGGCGTCCACCATGGTTTGCAGGCGGTCGCCGGCGAGCTGAATCTCTGCCTCCTGGCGCTTGCGCTCCGTGATATCGATGACATAAGTGACTTTCTTCACACCGCCATCTTCGCCGATGATGCGTGCAGAATCGGCAAGGATTGTAAGCTCACGACCGTCTTTCGCCAGCACGTTAAACTCGCCACGGGTTTCGTCTTCTCCGGCGATGAAATCGCGGTGCTTTTTGTGCCAGAAATCGGTGTCTTCGGGCTTGGTGACCACCGTGAAGGGCTTGCCGATCAATTCTTGCTCCGAGAACCCGTAGATGTCGAGGTAGGTACTGTTGACTTGCTCGAAATTGCCCGCTTCGTTGGTTACGCAAATGCCGACTGGTGCGGCATCGACCATCGTTTTCAGACGCTCGCCTGCGAAGTAGATTTGCGCTTCCTGCCGTTTGCGCTCCGTGATATCGATGACATAAGTCACCTTGCGTGGCTTGCCGTCGTCGCCGTAAATGCGGGCGCTGTCAGCAAGGATGGTCAGCTCTTTCCCGTGCTTGTCCAGCACCGTAAACTCGCCACGGGTTTCGTCGGCACCGGCCAAAAAGTCATCGTGTTTTTTCAGCCAGAAGCTCTTGTCTTCGGGCTTCACCACTTTCGTGAACGACTTGCCGATGAGCTCTTCCTCGGTGTACTTATAGATCTGGAGATACGTCTCATTCACCTGCTCGAATCGGCCCTCGTCGTTGGTGACGCAGATACCCACGGGCGCGGTTTGCACCATCGTTTGCAGGCGCTGCTCGCTGAACTGCAGCTTGGCCTCTTGCTCTTTGCGCTCGGTAATGTCGATAACGTAGGTCACCTTCTGTGGGCGACCATCGGCGCCGGTGATGCGCGTAGAGTCGGTGAGGATCGTCAGCTCGTGGCCATCTTTGTGGCGCACGCGGAACTCACCGCGCGTTTCGTCAGCCCCCTGAATGAAGTCTTTGTGCTTTTTCTTCCAGAAGTCATTCTGATCCGGGAAGACCACCTTCGTGAAGTGTTCGCCCAGCAGCTCTTCTTTTGTGTAACCGTAAATCGAGGTATAGGCATCGTTGATGTCAACGAATTTACCGTCCGAATCCGTCACACAGATACCGACCGGCGCGGTCTGAATCACCGCGTCGATGGTCTTGCGCGCTTCCAGGAGGGCCGAATTCGGATCTTGCAGGTCGTACTGAGGCGTTAAAGGCGTGGCCGAAACGCCATCAGAACCACCGAACGCGCCATCGCGGAAGGACTCCGAGAAACCGCCCCCGCGTGCTTGTGTCGTTTGGCCGAGGCCGTTTTTATGGCCATTCGAGTGACCATGTTGTCCGTTGTGCCCATTGCGCTGCAAGTCGTCTGGCACCAACACTACCTCAAGGCCACGCCCATTGAGTGCGACCTGTGCGGTGGCGGCTTTGGGGCCGTAGACCGTCTTGAACTGCACCCGCACGTTCTGCTGGGCGCCCTCGCCCATCACGCGCTGCACCGCAGACAAAAAGCTGGGGCAACTGTCGGTTTGCAGCAGTTCCAGCACGTTGGCGTAGTTGGCGTTGATCTGCACGCCGAATTCAGCCAGCGCCTGATAGTCGCCGTGCAGCACGCGCAGATCTGGCGCGAGCTTCATCGGGATCGGCCGGCTGCCGTTTTGCGGCAAATCGCCCACCAGCGGGATGCGTCGGCGCATGCGCACGTTGCCTTTATCGCCCGGGCGCACGACCTCCTCCTGCTGCCATTGTTTGGGGCGCAGGCCAGACGGCAGTTGCTGACGCATCGGCTCGAGGTCGATGGTCAGTTTGAAACCCAGGTTGGTGGCTTGCTCGCGGGGCGAGAAGGCCACTTCAAAATCGAGGTCGGCATGCACGGAACGTCCGTTGGTTGAGCCGATGGTGACACGTACGTCTTGAACTTGCGCCATGACGGGTAAGATTAAATCGTGAGTTTTTAGAGAGATCTGGTAGACGATAGGGAGCGGAAATCGAGAAAATGAGAGCTGCTGATAAGGGGCGGCGGATGAACCACAAGCGCCGCCCCACGGATCAGCAATCGTTGTGCGCTGGCAGCCCGCCAGTCGCACACCACTTCAAACTGAAAGCGCTTCGAATGAAGCGATTAGCTTTTGTAGGGGTTGCTCCAGCCGATGCCCTTCGCGCGCTCGGGCAGCAGCCAGACATAGGCGCGGTAATTCTGGGGCAGGTGCTGGAATTGCATCGGGTCGAACATCGTCTGGCGCTGGATGCTCTTGTCCTGACTCATGGGGATGACCGGTTCGCGCGTAATCCAGAACATGAACTGCTCGTCCATGTCGTTCATGTTGCTGAACTGGCCGGCGTTCATGCGCTGGCTCTGGAAGCGGTGCTGATTCAGATTTTGGTGCATCTGCTGCGGGCCGTAGCCAGCTTGCATCTGCGGATTGCGCTGGAAACCACCCTGCATGTGGGGCTGGCGCTGAAAGCCACCCTGCATCTGCGGGCTGTTTTGCGGTCCGAAGTTGCCATTGGCGTAGCCTGCAGAACCGGCATAAGCGGGCTGCTGATAGCCGTTACCGTTCTGGAAACCGTTACCGTTCTGGAAACCGTTACCGTTCTGGTAGCCATTGCCATTCTGGTAGCCGTAGCCGTTCTGGTAGCCATTGCCGTTCTGGTAGCCGTTGCCGTTCTGGTAGCCGTTGCCGTTCTGGTAGCCGTGGCCACCTTGATAACCGTTTTGCTGGAAACCCTGGGATTGTCCTGCGCTGAACTGGCTCATCGCTGAAAAGCCGTCTTCGAGCCGGAAGACTTCGGGATAGAATTGTCCTCGGGGCTCGTAGTCGCTGTTTATCATGTGCTCAGGAACGGCGAACAGCCCGATGGAAAGCAAGTAGGGCTCCTGGCGCTCGACTTCTTGCTTGTTGAACTGCGATTCGAACGCGACTTCCGCCATATACGCACCGTAGTGCTGGA
>CAZTEZ010000188.1:4869-6435 GCA_964611815.1 uncultured Bacteroidia bacterium
TTGTTGAACTGCGATTCGAACGCGACTTCCGCCATATACGCACCGTAGTGCTGGACGGGCATCAGATTAAGTTGGATGTTTTTGAGTTGTGCCATGATTGTTTGGCTTTATGTCGTTGTGGTTTAAGGATTTGCTGACCCGGTTGACTGTGCTGCCGGTGAGGTCAGGGTTGGGGGGTCATTGCTGCGAAATAGAGCTGATAAACTCTGAGCGAGCCTAGGGCAGCGGCTGTGGAACGTTGGAACTAGAAACCGCTGCCCGGCCTGCTCGGAGTTGCGAATGCGTACTTCGGGTTATCGCCGACTGATTCAGCCCATCATCATGCGCTCGTGCATGCGCTGGTTGCCAAAATCTTCGCGGCGGTTCGTAAAGCCATTGCCGCGGCCCCACCAGTAGCTCATGCGCGGCATGTTGTACGAGTACTGGTCGTTGTAGTCGAAGCCGTTGTGCCAGTTGTTGTAGCCGTTCTGGAAGCCGTAGTTGTAGCCATGGCCGTTGCCGTAGCCCAAGTTCTGGCTGTTGCCATTGTGGCCGAACTGGTTGATGTACCCAAAGGCGTTGTTCCAGTCGTAGCCGCGGCCGTTCCAGTTGTTGCCGAAACGCTGACCGTATCCAAAGCCTTGGTTATGGTACCCGTTCTGGAAGCCGTTGTTGAAGCCACCGAAGCCCATCATGCGGCGGTTGTTGCCGAACTGCGGGCGGTAGTCGTAGCTGTTCATCATGCTGGGTGTGTAGCCGTAGCGGTTGCGCGACATGGGCGAGTTGCTGTACGGGTAGTCAAACAGGCGGTCGTACATGTGGCTGCCCTGGCGGCCGAAGTGCTCGCCGTGCTGGTAGCGGTTGAAGTAGTCCACGTTGCTCCAGCCACGGCCTTCCACGCTTTCGGGAATCATGAACACGTAGACCTGGAAGTTGGCCGGGTTGTAGTTCGCGAACTGCTCGTCGAGCATCATGCGGCGGTAGAAGTAGAGCGAACGGCTGCCGTTGGGCGCGCAGGTTTCGCGTGAGCTCCAGATCAGCGAGTCGTGCGGCTGGAAGCCTTCGCCATACGTGAAGGGCACGTTCGGGTAGCCGTGGTAGCCCTGGCCACCGAAGTAGTTGTGACCGAAGTCGCGGCCGCTCTGATTCATGTTCGAGTAGCCGTTGCCATTCTGGTAGCCGTTGCTGTAGCCATCGTGGCCATAGCCGTTGCCGTAGCCGTAGCCGCTGTTGTAGCCATAGCCGTTCTGGTAATCGTAGTTACCGTTACCATAGCCGCCGTTGCCATAATAGCCGCCGTTGCCATAATAGCCGCGGTCGTTGTAGCGCTCTGTGAAGAGGCCGATGTAAAGGCCGTACGAGTTGTTGAACTGCAGGTCGTCGTGTTGGAACTCCACGGTGAAGGAGACGTCCACGTAGGGGCGGCCATCGAAGTCGTGGCCGAAGTTGTGCTGTACGTTGTGAATGTGGTACATGAGAATGAGGGGTTAGTGAATGTGTAGTCGACAACCACAAAACACGGGAACAGCCGTTGTCCACAATAGAGTGATTCCCTGGAAGTTTAAGTTGTGAACAAACCCCTCAGAC
>CAZTEZ010000189.1:0-6346 GCA_964611815.1 uncultured Bacteroidia bacterium
GCTCAAGGAGATGCCCAGCATCGCAAGCCAGCTCGGCGAACAGCCGCTGCGCATCATTGAACCAGGCGCGGGCGACTGCAAGAAAATACGCGACCTGATCGATGGCACGCTAAACGTAAAGTCATATGTCCCGCTCGAGATTGAGCCGGAAATCGTGAAGCAAACCGCTGGCAAGCTCGCCGAAGACTATCCCGAGGTGCAGGTCTACGCCATCTGCGCCGATTACATGAACCTGGACAAGCTGCCCGACGACATTTTCGCGGGCGATTACCGCACGTTGATCTATTTCCCGGGCTCCAGCATCGGCAATTATGAGCCAAAAGAAGCCGTGGCGGTACTGAAAAAGCTGAAGGAGCTCTCGCGCGGCGGGGCCATGCTCATCGGCATCGATACCCAAAAAGACAGCGCCACGCTGGAGGCCGCCTACGACGACGCCGCGGGCGTAACCGCCGCCTTCGACAAAAACGTACTCGTGCGTTTGCAGCGCGAATTGGATGCCGAACTAGAGGTGGATGCGTTCAAACACAAGTCGGTCTACAACACCGAGCTCAGGCGGGTGGAAATGCACCTGGAAGCGCTGAAAGACACCGCCATCGTCATCGGCGACGAGCGTTTTGCGTTTAAGCAGGGCGAGACGATCCACACCGAGAGCTCGTATAAGTACAAGCCGGAGAGCTTCAAGCAGATGGGCCTGGACATCGGCTACGACCAGCACGAGGTGTTTATGGACGAGCGCAAGTTTTTCTCGCTGCATTTGTTTTGGTAAACAGAAAGGCTGTATATTAGTTCTTAACACCATACGCATGGTGCCTTTTATGCAGTGAACTCGGTGAACCGAGGGAATACCGAAAGGAGAATAGGGAATCCGGTGAGAATCCGGAGCTGTCGCGCAACTGTAATCTTGTCGCTCGTTTGAGCAAAACCAAGTAAGCCAGGAGACCTGCCCTGCGTATGGCGAATCTACACTTCGCGCCAAAGTGTATTCGCCAGGTCAGGCAATGCTGTGCAGTCCTGCTCTGCAATACCCGCTGGGGTATGTTGAGTTTGGGTATTGCACCGTAAATTATAACCTACACAATGCGTGTGTGTGTTGCCTCCCTTGCGTATGGCTTTGGCGCCTTAAACGCCAAAAGTCATGTTCCATCTCCTTCCAATCCATCGTTTGTTCTTTTTAAGCGCGCTGTTGTGCGGGCTGCTCACACCTTCTCTTTTTGCGCAAAACCTTGTGCCTAACGGCGATTTCGAAAGCATAGTCGCTTACGATAACCCCTGCGGCAGTTGGGCCAGTTATACCACCGGTTTCGGGAGCTGCCCGCATAGCAGCCTGGGCTGCGACCTTTCAAATTGGTTTGAACCGGGTGGAGGCAGCACTGATATCTATACCAAGTGTAATTGTCCGGCAACCGGCACCGGCACGTTCCGTTGCGAAGGAGAAAATGGACTATTTGATTCGGGTGGACCAGTTCTTGAACCTGCCAATGGTAACTCGTCCATTTGGCTACGATACTATGGATTCGGCTCCAGTATTATTGATTACGCGACTGTCGAGCTGACAGACCCTCTGGAAGCGGGCGAGATGTATGAGGTGAGTTTTGAGATTGCCCTTGGCCCGGGCACACGCTATGGTAGCATTGGCGCGTTCGGACTCTTTTTTTCTACAGGAGATCCAACATGGGGAGGGCCTTTCACGTTGCCCTCACCTTTCCCAGTTCCGCAACTGCCTTCAAGTCCGCTGAACCTCACAGACGGCACCGGTGCCTGGCAAACCGTCACAGAGTTTTGGACAGTGCCGGCCGGCAGTCCTGATTTGCATTTCATGACAATTGGGCACTGGCTGCCATTTAACACTGCACGTGTTGAGATAGACCCTAGCGCCACGACACGCAATCATGCCGATGTGTTCGTCGATAATCTGAGTATCACCCCTGCTAGCCCACTGGCCATCACGCAGGACACTTCTACTACTGAACTGGAAGTTACGCCTCCGGCTATGCCACTTCGGCCCAACCCGGTGCGTGCAGGCGAACAGCTTTGGCTGCCAACCGACTTGCCCGGCGAATTGCGACAGGTCGAGTGGCTGGATCTTGCAGGGCGCACTTTGGTCACAGACGATTATCCAGGGCATTTGGCCGCCCCCTCACAAGCAGGTATTTATCAGCTGAAGTTGGTCTTTGAGGCTGGCGCACCCGTTTATCGGCGCGTCCAGGTCATCGATTAAATCCACAGACCATTTCGAGTTGTAAATTTACAATAATGAACCCGACAGCTTCAAGCAGATGGGCCTGGACATCGGCTACGACCACCACGAGGTGTTTATGGACGAGCGCAAGTTTTTCTCGCTGCATTTGTTCTGGTAGTTGGCGTGTGGTGGTGCGCAGTCGCCAATCATTATCAGGTTTCCTGAAGTGAACCCACCGCTTTACTGGAGTGTTAAAAGGATAATTTTCAAGCCCAATCAGCACCATGAAAGCCATCTGGAACGACACCGTACTCGCCGAGAGCGATGACACTGTGGTGGTTGAGAACAACCACTACTTCCCGCCCGACAGCCTGAACAAGGATTACTTTAAGCCCAGCACCCAGAGCAGCCACTGCCCATGGAAAGGTACGGCGAGCTACTACGACATCCAAACCAGCGGCGAAACCAACGCTGGCGCCGCCTGGTATTACCCCGAACCCAAAGACGCCGCCAAGGAAATCAAAGACCACGTGGCCTTTTGGCGCGGGGTGAAGATTGAGGAGTAAGTAGCTGGTTGTCAGTCGTATCAAGATCAAAAAAAGCGCTGACCTAGACCGGTCAGCGCTTTTTGTATGGCGGGTGCAAACGGCAACCTAATAGCGGATGGTGGCATCCGGGGCGTTGCGTTGCAGCCATTTGATTTCGTAGGGCAGCATGTTGTTGAACGAGAGGTCGATGTACTGCAGGCGGTTGAGGCCACTCATTTGTACGGGGAACATGTGCAGTTTGTTTTTCGCGATGTAGAACGTGCGCAGGTTCTGCAGATCGCCGATTTCGGGCGGCAGCTTGCTGATTTTGTTGTCAGCGAGGTTCAGCTCCGTCAGGTTTTTCAGCGTACCGATTTCCGGCGGCACTTCTTTGATCTTGTTGTCCGAAAGGTTCAGCACCTGTAAGTTCTTGAACATGAAGACCTCCAGCGGAAACTGATCGAGCTTCTGGTCGGTCAGGTACAACTTGAAGACCTTGTCGGGGTTCTGCATCGCCTCGTCGATGGAGGTGTAGGTGCGGACGCTCTCGAGCTCGCCGTCAGACTTGACGCGATCATAAACAAAAGCCATCTGCTTGCTTTCCGAATCGTCCTGCGCCCACAACAGGCCCGAGAACGACGAAAGCGCAAGCGTCAGAACCAAACTGAGACAAAAAGTACGCTGCATAAAACTGCCGTTAAGTTATTGAGGCACTAAAATAGTAAAACGGCAGAATAAATGCCGGGTAAGTTAGTCACTGGATTTAAACGACTTATGTTCGGTGCGCCTAAGCGCTTGAGCGGTAAGCCGCTGGGCGTTGCAAAAAAACGCCCAGCGGTGGCGGTGCACCCGATCTTTAAGCGCGTTGCGGTGCTGACTGCCGAGCGGGTGACACACTCAGATTTAATTGCTGCAAATCGCGTTGGGGGTCGAAAAGCGTGAATTTGTCGCCAGAGAGCACTACCGGCTGCCAGCTTTCGCTGCCCGCTGCATCGGTGTTCAGCCGATAGACGGCCGTGCTTTGCAGCAGCTCTTCGTAACATACGCGTTCGCTGGGTGCGATCGGGAAGCTCTCGAGCTGCAGTTCGGGCTCGGGCGCGTTGGCGTAGTTCAGCTCACCGCGGTCGCTGTTCGAATAGCCTGAAAGGCGCTGCGGCTGTTGGGTGGCCAGGCTGCGCTCGATGCCCAGGCGCTCGCGCGGTTCGGCACGGAAGTGCAGGGTTTCGGCCACGCCCAGGCTGTTGCGATACAGCAGCGTTTCGTGCGCACAAGCCGGGTTGATCGTATAGCACGCCGGTTGCGTCAGCGCGCGTTCGCCGATGGCACGCAGCTGCATGCTGTCGAGTTCGATTGAGAGAATGCCCTCCACTTCGCCACTCAGGCCCAGCATCATGGTCGTTGCGCTGCCGGTGGTGAATTCTATACGGATCGACTGCCAGCCTACTTGCGACTGCGTGAGGTTGATTTCCTGGCGAACCGCCACGCTGGCATCGCTCAGGCCCCAGTTCATGGTGTCGAGGCCCAAAAAGCCCGAGTCGGCACCACTGATCAACTGGAAGTAGACCACGAACTCATACGTGGTGTTCGGCAGCAATTCGATAGGCGCGTCATGTTGAAAGCTGAAAGTAGTGGCACCGAAATCCGTATGCGCGAGTGACAAACAGCCCGCCCCTTCATAGGGCGCTGCCGAGCTGATGACTGCCGAGATGTCCGTGGCCGTCCAGCCGTTCAGGTCTGTATCAAAAGTGCCAGCGTTGCCACCAGTGATCAAGTTATCACCGGCCACGCTGGGGTCTGCGCCCAGGTAGAAGCACACTTCCGTGATGTCCTCGGGTGCGAAAGCCAGGTCGGTTCGAGATTCGATTTCCGCCCAGAAGGCCCCCAGCGGGTAAAGCCAAATTTGGCCCTCAAACGTGATTTCAGGCTCACAGTTCAGCAAGTCTAGTGGCGAGGAGTTGCTTGCGAAGCTGTGCGTCTGGCCATTGGACACCACGCTGGCCTCCAGGCGCGGCAGGGCCGTTGCGTCGAACTCAGGCAGCTCGGGGTTGGCGTAAAACGCAAGGTAATCCTTTGCCCCCATGGGCAGCTGCTTGGTCGCATCCGGACGCAAAAAGCGCTGTAGCTGACCAGCTTGTGGGTCAAAGAAAACTGCCAACAGCTCTGGTATGATGACCGTACTGGTCGGGCAGCCGTCGATCATGGCGTTGTGCGGTAGGTTCTCGTACGCATCCACGGTGGCGTTGAGCGCGAAAAACGTGTACTGCTGCTCGTCGACGGTATCCGGCACAATGACGCCACCATCGTCTTGCGCCCAGGTCGGCCAATAGCGTGCGCGCGCTTGTCGAAACGCTGTCAGCGCTGGGGTGAGCTCAGTGGCATCTGGCTCTGGCACATCAAAGCCCAGCTGCGCCTGAACCACCCGGTCGATGCGAAAATCGAGCACCTGCGCGCCGTCTTTTTCGCGTGTGGGCAGGCGCAAAACCGGCAGGCGTTGCCAGTCGGTATTCTGCCTGTAATCCTGTTCGATTTCCAGCTCTAGATGCAGCGCGAAATTCTCACGTAACTCGGGCGCGTTGCCTACAAACGTGGTGGTCGAAAGCGGGTCGTTTACAGGGTCGGTATACGCATTTCCTGAAGGGCCAAGCGCGCTGAACGGCTGGGGCGACTGCGGGCTGGGGTAGCTGAAACTGAGGTTTGTCGAGGTGCTGACGGGCACTGGCGTACCGGCAAACAGCTCGTCGGACAGCCAGGCGTTGCTGTTGACGGCACTGGCCAGGCGCTCGGCGATCTCCAGGCTTGTGCTTGCGCCATCCAGCAGCACGTGGAAGGGGTTTTCAGGGTCGTGGCCGTCGGCAGAGGTCAAAAACGTAAACGTATGTGGCTCGATGATGACCTGCGCGCCTGAAGGCGGAACGCTTGTGATGAGCAACTGGTATAGCGTGATATTGCCTGGCGTTTGCACGTGGGCATCGGTCGAAAAGGTGTAGAACACAGGCGCGCAGGCTGCGACAAAGCGCGGCGGGCGGCGAATGACTTGGGTAGGCATTGGGGTGGCGGTCTTAAATGAGAAAATCAGCTGCCGTTTTTAGCAGCAGGGCGCAGGCGTATTGGCACCTTTGAGCTGCACCAGCAGGTTGGCACCGGCGAGGCGGGCTTCAGTTTGGTTCCAGAAAAAACTGAGCTCCGGCGGGCTGGCGATCACCACTTCCTCGAAGGCTTCGAGGCGGGCGAGCAGCTCAATCAGCGCAGCCTCAGCGCGGCGGTGGGCATCGGGTACGTCGGAGGTGTCTGGCAGGTGCGGCTCCAGATACACGAGGCTTAGTGACCAGGTTTTCAGCCGCAGGTCCTCCGTAAAATTGATTCGGAACACATCGCCCAACAGCAGCGGAAATTCGCCGCTGGGGATGCGCGCGGGCTGCCAGCTCTGGGTGGCATCGTCGAAGGTGAAGCTCTGGTGCTGGAAGTGCAGCGGCTGGTTGGGCAGCTGCTCCACTTGGGTTTGGATGAAGTCGATGATTTGCATAAAGGATTAGGTTGTTTAGAGTCTTGCTTTCGAAGTAGCTGTTGTAGGTCCTTCGGCTTCGCCTCTCTTAGTTTGCGTTCTCTTGAAGTGCTTAACTTCCAGCGTAGACAATAAACA
>CAZTEZ010000190.1:0-1390 GCA_964611815.1 uncultured Bacteroidia bacterium
GGATCCAGGCCGTCCAGATCGATGGTCACGTACACCCGCTCTGCCAGGCCCTCGCAGAAGATGCCGATGGTGCCCGTGCCGCAGTACAGGTCGTAGATCAAATCCACCTTGCCGTCGACGCCCTCGCTGGCGAAACTACGGGCGACTTCGTAGAGGCGCTCGCCCTGGCGGGTGTTGGTCTGAAAGAAGCTGGTGGGCGAGATTTTGAAGCTGTAATCGCCCAGCTTTTCGGTGATAAAACCCTCGCCGCGCCAGACTTGCGGCGTCAGCTCGGCGTAGGAGTCGTTCTTTTTGGGGTTGTGCAGCCACAGCCAGTCGGTCACGAAATCGAATCGCTCGGCGAGGTGCGTGAACAGCTGTTGCACCAGTCCCGGGCGGTCTTCGAACACGATGAGCATGATGAGCACCTCGCCTGTCGTGACGGACGTGCGGATGACGAGGTTGCGCAGAAACCCCTCCTGCGCACGGATGTCGAAAAACGACAGGTCGTGTTCGCGGGCATACTCGCGAATGGCGTTGCGCAGCGCGTTGAGGCGATCTTCGTGCAGGTGGCATTCGTCGATATCGAGCACCTTATCGAAAAAGTTGGGCACGTGGAAGCCCAGCGCCCGGCGGTCGTAGTCTTTCGGCTGGTCGATCTCCGCTTGCGTCAGCCAGCGTTTGTTGCTGAACGTAAACTCGACTTTGTTACGGTAATAGTAATGCGGCTCGGCAGGCAGGGTGGACTGAATCTCAACGCCTTCGAGCCTGGCGATGCGCGTGAGGGCGTCGCGCACCTGCTGGGTTTTGTGTTCGAGCTGGGCGGCGTAAACGAGCTGTTGCAGCTTGCAACCTCCACAGTCCAGAAAGTGCTGGCAGCGGGGGGAAATGCGCTGCGGAGAGGGGGTAATGAGCTGGTCAATTTCCGCCAGCAGCGCCTTTTTCTTTCGGCCAATGATGCGCACGTCCACTAAATCGCCCGGCACGGCGTTCTTAACGAACACCACACGCTTGTCGGCTTTGGCCACGCCGTGGCCTTTTGCGGAGATATCGGTGACGGAGAGGGCGGAGTAGTGTCGGGGTTTGGCCATAGCGCGAAATTACGCGACAGAAGCACCAATCACGCAAGCCGGGCAAAAGAACTTCGTATCTTCGCCCACTAAGTGGGTTTAAAGTTTTCAAAGCCCATTGAAATAGCTGTGATTTGCACGAATCGCCATGGCCGACGACCCCAACACGCCCAACAACGACGACAAAAAGCGCTACGACGAGGACGACTTTGAGTTTGAGCTCGACGACGTGCCTTCGTCAACGTCTGAGGACGAGGCCACCGAAGCGAACCTGGAGCACAAGGATGCCGGCCAGCCCGACACGCCCATCGAAGAGGAGCTGCAGGACAGCATCGACGACG
>CAZTEZ010000190.1:1400-6344 GCA_964611815.1 uncultured Bacteroidia bacterium
GGCGGTGGCGTCTTGCAGGCTGCCGGCCGGGATGCCGAGGCTGAGGACCGGGAGCGCGGTGACGGGTCGCCCTAATGTACTGCGCCGCTCAGGAGCTGCAGGACAGCATCGACGACGATATTTTCCCGCCTCAAGGGCAGCCCAGCACGAGTCAGGGCCCCGAGATGAGCGCGGATAAAACAGAGCACACTGAGCCTCAGGAATCGTTCGACAAAGCGGCTTACATGCAGGACGTGAACGTGCCTGAAGCGCCGCCCGCCAAATTCAAAGACTACCTGAAAAGCCGTGAGCTGTGGGTGACGCTTTTGATTGTAGGCGTGGTCGGCTTTGGGGTGCTGTTTCTGTTCTTCAACATCCTGCTGCCTGGCATCACGCGCCAACAGGAGGTCATTAGTGTGCCCCGGGTGGTGAACATGGAAATTGACGCAGCGACCGAAAAGCTCGAAGATGTGGGGCTGAAAGTGCAGGTCGATTCGCAGTACCAGCCCGAAATGCCGCCCAAAACTGTGTTGCTGCAAGAGCCCAAGCAGTTGGCCCGTGTGAAGCCCGGGCGACGGGTGTATTTGATCGTCAACAAAGTGCAGCCGCCGGAAGTGAAGCTACCGGATATTCAGGACGTGCACATCGACCAAGCGATTTACCTGCTCGAGAACTGGGGGCTGAAAGTCGGCAAGATGACGTATCGCCCCGGCCGGGCGAAGGATATCGTCAAGATGGCGTATCACGGAGAAGAGGAGATTAAGCCGGGCGAGCCGATTCTGGTGGGCGAGCAAATCGACTTGATCATCAGCCGTGGCCTCGGGAACCGAAAAGTACCGCTCGTGGATGTGGTCGGCATGCCCCTTGCCGAGGCGGTGGGTTATTTGAAAAGCAGCCGCCTGCAGTTTGGCCAGGTGACCCCCATGAAAGTGGACACCGTGCCGGTCGGGACGGTCGTGCGTCAGTACCCCAAGCCCAGCCGCGTGGATTCGGTGCTGCAGAACTACCAAGTCGATATGTGGGTCAACGGCACCCGCGAGCGCATCAAGCGTATGGTCGACGAGCTTGGTTTGAATGACAAGTCCGAGACAGACGAAACCGCGGCCCCGGCCGTTACAGACGAAGACTCTGACGAATAAATGACGCGTATTTTCTGCTTACTGCTCTTGTTGCCGGTGCTGCTGCCTAACGAATTAGTGGCTCAACAGCCGGGCTACGTTCAAGAGCCGCCTTCTGAGGGCTGGACGCACACGCCTGTGCGGGTGTTCCCGACTGGCAAGACCACCCTGGCCAGCCTCGATACGATTGAGCTGCCCCTCTTCGAGAATTTCACCAACCGAGCAGGTGTGGGCTTCGATACGGTCAACTGGCTACCGAGCTCATTGCTGCCTACCCAGCCGCACCTGAGCCGCACCAGCGCCATCGACCCACCGGATATCGGCACGTATCTATTCGATGGCTCCGATGGCTTTGGTCGCGTGTACGAACAGCTGGTGCCTTTTGGGCGCGCGGATAGCTTGATTTCCAAGTGCATCGACCTCTCAGACTACGGCCCCGAAGACAGTATCTACCTGTCGTTCTACTATCAGCCGGGTGGGCTGGGGGATATCCCGGAAACCAATGACTCGCTCTACGTTGAATTCCGCACCGACCCCGACACGCTCGAGACCATCACCTATCAACTCGTTTGGTCGGTAGCGGGCGATACGCTTAACGACGTGTTTCGCCGTGCCGAAGTGCCCGTGGTGGATAGCCTGTTCTTTCACCCATGTTTTCAGTTCAAAATGGGCACCGTTGGCTCGCTCAACGGGCGGTTCGACTTGTGGCATATTGACTACATTCGCCTGGATGCCAATCGCACCGCTGGCGACAGCCTGCTGAATGATGTTGGCATCGTCGAGATCGAAGGCATCCTGTTTGATAGCACTTTTGCGCTGCCCTATGATAACTATGTGGCTGCCGGTGAGCCTGCACTGAACTCCCTGACATTGCGGCTGTACAACCGCTCGGCCAACCCGCAGTTTCGTCAGGTGCGCGTCAATCTGGTGGACACCGCCACAGGCACCGTCTTCGACACCTGGTCAACCGCAGGTACCTTTCCGCCCGGCGCACGCGAGTTAAGTATCCCGGCATTTAACCTGCCCGCCAGTGTAGGGCCCGCAGCGCTTCAGGTGCAGGTTGAACTCACGCCTAACGATAGCGTCCCCCAAAACGACACCGCCAGTGTGGACTTCCCACTGCATACGTATTACACCTACAGCGATGAAGAGGGCGAATTGGGCTATGGTATTTTCGCCCAAAACCGTGCTTTTGCTCAAGACTTCCACATTTCAGGGCTGGACACCCTGAAGGCTCTCTGGGTCAACTGGTTTCCCAACAGCGCCTCGATCTTCGGCACGTCTTTCCGAACCGCAGTTTGGACTAGCCAAGACGACGCGCCCGAAAGCGTGGCCTATCAGAGTTTTGGTAGCAAATTTTTCCCGGATGCACTACAAAACTGGGTGCGCTACGAAATGGTTGATTCTGCAGTCGTGGGCGGAGGTTTTCGCGTTGGTTTTATCCAAACCACCGACGACCCACTTGGCATCGGCATGGACCTCAACCATCCGCGCACGACCGACCTCTGGTACGATTTTGAAGGCGTTTGGCAGCCCGACAACGATGCGCTCGGCAATCTGTGTCTTCGCCTCGAACTCGCGAACAACAGTGGGCTGATTGCCAAACGTTTACCGAAAGGCGTGGAAGCTGAGGTGTATCCCAGCCTGACGCTATTAGGCAACCCGGTGCGCGATGAGATTCGCTTTCGACTACACGACGCGGGTGTCGGGCAGGTGCAGTATCATTTGCTGGATATGAATGGCAAAGTGCTCCATTACGGCAAAGGCGAATCGGCTAGCACACAAGCGATTGCCGTCAGCGAGCTGCCGTCAGGCGTGTACCATCTCAATGTTTTAACGCCAAATCGGAACGCTTTCAGCGCCAGTCTGCTTACAAAGAAAATCGTAGTAGAATGAGCGTAGACGCTTTGGACATTTTGGCCATTGGGGCGCACCCCGATGATGTTGAGCTGGCGATTGCCGGCACCCTTTGGCAACAGGCGCAGCTCGGCCAACGTGTTGGTATTCTGGACCTCACCCGTGGCGAAATGGGCACGCGCGGCACACCGGAAATCCGACACGAGGAAGCGCAAGCGGCGGGTGAAGTGATTGGACTGGCCATGCGCGACAACGCCGGTTTCGACGATGCGTTTTTCAAGCACGACGACCAGCATATTGAAGCGCTCGTGCGCTACATTCGTCGCTGGCGCCCGAAACAGCTGATCATCAATGCGCCCGACGACCGCCACCCCGACCACGGTCGCGCCCACCGCCTGTGCAAAGACGCCTGGTTCATGGCCGGCCTCCAGAAGCTTTCAACCGAGTGGGAGGGCGAGCCGCAGCAACCCCACCGCCCGGAGCAACTTCTGTGGTACATCCAGGACCTTTACTTTGAACCTACTGTCATCGTCCGCCTGTCTGAAGCAGCTTTCGAGAAGAAAATGGAGGCCGTGCGAGCGCACAAATCGCAGTTCTACGACCCCAGCAGCACCGACCCCGACACCTACATTGCCTCCAAGGACTTTTTGCACTTTATCGAAGCCCGTGCACGGCATTTCGGGCACTTGGTCGGCGCATCCTATGGCGAGGGGCTCATTACGCAGCGCACCCCGGGCGTGAACGACCTGGGCGATTTGCTGTCCCGCTAATTTTCGCGCGCTTTTTATCTGCGAAGACTTGCCAGAGTATTGGGCAAATACTAATTTTGCCATCCGCAATCGCGGGGAAGACACATGCCCTACACGGTTGCACGGCTGGCAACAGCCACACACAGCGGGATGGCAGAGTGGTCGATTGCGTCTGTCTTGAAAACAGATGTACCGAAAGGTACCGGGGGTTCGAATCCCTCTCCCGCTGCATTATTTTAGTTATTGCAACGCAAGACTGATCAATCAGCTGCTGTTTCTGTTTCTAGGCGCATCTCGAAAAAATCAACTTAATGGCCGGCTACCGTTCCCCTTTTCGCGATTTTGTAAAATTTATGGTTACCCGAGTTGGGGGGCAAAAACTTTACATGAAGCTTCAGACAAAAGCCATGATTCAAAACTTGGATCGTAGGCTAGTCGATGAGCCGGAAACGAATTTGATAGAAGAGTTCGTCCAGGATGGAGATACTGTAATTGATGTAGGCGCTAATTACTTCTATTATACAGCAATCTTTGCTCAGCAGAGCCCCACAGGAAAAGTTTATGCTTTCGAACCCATTCCTTTTACTTATCAGGTAGCTGAGCGAATGCGAAAGCATTATGACTACAAACAGGTTGAACTCTACCAGAAGGGCGTTGGCAATACTAACGAACGCGTTCATTTTCAGGTTCCTAAGCAAAAAGGAGGAGGTGTGGCAGCTGGCTTAGCACACATCGGAACAAGGGATAATAATCTTGTGAAGGATCAGGCCGTATACGAATATAGATTTACAGAACATGAAGAGATTCCGTGCGATATTGTTAAGCTGGATGATTTTTTATTATTCAAACTTCAACAGGATGAGGTCGTGTCACTCGTTAAGGTAGACATTGAGGGCGCAGAACTGTTTGCTCTAAAAGGTATGCAAGAGCTACTAACGCGTTACCAACCCGTTATACTAATTGAAATTGTAGAAGCTTATTTGCAAGGCTTTGATGTTTCAAGTCAACAAATCATTCAGTTTTTGAACGGTCTTGGATATAGCCTATATAGATACAATGCCCAATTACATAAATTAGAACACGTGACAACCTGTGATGTAGAAAGCAATTATTTAGCGATTCATCAAAAATTCAGAACGCGATTGACCCAGTATCTTCCCGATTAACATGGCACGTTTGGAGCAGTACACTGACAAGATAAAAGCGATTTTCGACAACAATGATCGATATCGTGCTCATCA
>CAZTEZ010000191.1:0-6331 GCA_964611815.1 uncultured Bacteroidia bacterium
GGCTGGAAGTTGCGGCGTAGGAACGTTGTGTCCTGTTTGAGCAGGTGAAACTTGAGTTCGGCGTTGAAGTTGGTGCCAAACAAAAACGGCTGCATGTAACTGACATCCAACTGCTGCGAGCTCGTCTGCAGCTTCTCCCACTTCAGTGAAATCACCTCGCCCATCCGGAAAGGGCTGACGAGGTGGAGGTCGGCCAGGCCCGTGAAGTCGAAATTGTTTTGGCCTTCCCGCGGTGGGAGTAAGCCGACAAGGGCATCGAAGCGGTTGGATTTGCGGCGCTGAGTTTCGATTTCGATCGTCACCGCCTCGTCATAAAAGCGCACCAGCGGCGGCTCAGTGCGCTGGAAGTAGATCGTGTTGTCGAGCGTACGTTTGATGCGGTCGATGCGCTTTTGGTCATAAATATCGCCGCGGTCGATGCCGATTAAACGGCGTACAAAACGCGGGTGCTCTCGGATATCGCCCTTCACCATCACACTGTCGACGGTCATCAACTCGCCGGCGTTCAATCGCCCGCTGATCTGCACGCCGATGCTATCGCCCGCGCGTCGGTAGTCCATACGCAGGTTGTCAAGCTTCGCAAACGGGTAGCCCCGCGCCTCGAATTGACGCAGAACGAAGTCCATGCGTCGGTTAAAAGCCTGGAAGTCAAAGGCCGCCTGCTCCGTCGTTAGCTTTGGTAAGTTGACCTCGTCGGCGATGGCCCGGCTGAGGCCGTCGATGTTCAAGCTGTCGTAAAAGTAAAATGGCCCAGGGCGAATCTGCACGCGAAGCCTCGCTCCCGTCCTTTCGCGAGTAATGATCTGCGCAGACGGATAGCCCGCCGCTGCCAATTCGCGCAGCGCGAGAGAGTCTTGCCTTAATAGAGCGAGGCTGTCCGTAGCATCGTCGTAACTGCGGCGCAACCGGCGGTTGAGGCGGCGATCGGGCACGCCGATGATCGTAACTTCCTCCAGTTCAAAACTGCCCGTCTTTTTTGCCACGCGTTTTTCCTGCGCTGCTTTCAGGGCGGCCTGCGTGACACTGTCCGATGAAGCCGGAACGGGGGCGTCGGCGGTGTCGGGTGTTTCTTCCCAAAGCAGCAGGCTGGTGTCCTGGGTGGCGGTGTCGGCGGTGTCCTTCACCCAGTCGGGCACGTCGATGAACTGCTGCCGCAGCGAATCGGGCACCTGCGCCCAGGCGCTGCTGCCGAGCAAGCAGAGCGTGAAAATGAGGGCGATATGACGGTAGGTCTGCAAGAAATGTTGCCGCTTTCAACTAATTTACGGGCAAGACGGGGTTTAGGTATGCGAATGCACGGCTTCTTTCTGGTTTTCATCGGCTTGTGGCTGGGCTGCACGGCCCTGCACGGGCAAGGCCCGCGCCCGCTGCCGGTGCATTACTACCCCGGCAACGGCCTACCCGAAAAGGAGCTGTATGACATCCTCCAGACGCCCGACGGGTTGATGTACATCGCCTCAGAAACTGGGCTCTATCGTTTTGACGGCGTGGCGTTTCGGCACATTTCGATGGATGCGACGCAGGGCGTGGCCGTGTCGGCGCTGCAACTGGGGCGCAACGGCCGACTCTGGTGCCGCAACTTCAACAAACAGGTATTTTACCTGGAACGCGACACCCTGCGGCTATTCCGCACTTTCGAGAAGGTCAACAGCGTGTTTGCGTTTATGCGTGTAGACAGCCTCGGACGTTTGGCCGTCGCCAGGCGCGATTCGCTGCTCTTGTTCCCAGCGCCGCTGTCGCAGCCCGACTGGTACCTGAGTGCGCCAATACCTGGCCCGGGTGTTGCCGATATCTCGCCGTTTTTGAACAACACCATATACGTGTCGCTGGAGCATAAGAACTGCGTTCGATACTTTTTGACAGAAGCCGGTATTCAATGGGAAGTAATCGAAATGCTGCCCAGCCCCCGCCAGTTTGTTCTACGGCAAGACAGTATGTGGGCCAGTTTCGACGCTTCTTTTTACAGAGGTGAGAACAAGCTTGTGAAGCTCTCCGAAGCTAGCCCTCACGCGTCGATTTCGTTGAAAATGTTGCCCGCGAAAAAGCGGCAGCTACAGATTAACGGCTCCGCGAACGGTCAGTTGCGCATCTCGAGTCGGGCTGGTGCGTTCTTATTGCGGCGCACTGGTCAGCATGGCTTAGAGCTTGAACAGCACTTGTTGCCTAAGCATGCCGTGACACAAATTTATACCGATCGAGATGGCCACCTCTGGATTACGACCCTGGACGCTGGGTTGTTTTTCTTTCCGAACGCAAGGCCCGACTACATTCCCCTAAAAAATGCCCTGCCAGTGGCAGAACGGCCGCAAATCAGCGCTTTGACCAGCCTTGGCGAAGACCTGGTCGTTGGCTATGAGAACGGCGAACTGTTCCGGATCAACCTCCAGACAGGTGAGAAACGCAGGTTGCACGCCATCGAAAACCGCATGAGTGCTTACAGCCGGAAGTTTCGATTGAAGAAGCTGAGCTCATCTGAAGGGCGATTGCTGCTGCTGAAAGGCGATGTAAGTCTGGCCAAATCAGACGGTTCTGCTGTCCAGACATACTGGGCAGGTTTTATACGCGATTACAGCCTGCACGAGCAGCGACTGTACACCTCTTCTCAAGACGGCATCTATGAATTTGACCTCACTGCGCAAGTTGATGTGAACAACATCAGTCGCTGGCGCACTCGGCTCGACTCAGGTGTGACCCGTCTGGTGGCGTATTCCGAGATTGATGACGGGGTGTATTTCAAAACACCAGAAGGGCTTCGCTTTCTGAAAGACGGACGGAAACGGACGCTTGTAATCGATGCTGCACCATTTTTGTGTACGAGCCTGGAAAGCCACGCCGGCCGGGTCTATGCCGCCGGACAAAACGGACGTATCGTGGAGCTCCGCAACGGGCGCGAGCATGGGCAGGTGGCTTGGCCACACAACTTGCCGCCAGAACCCATTCGCAGTCTGCACGCCAGTGGTGGGCGGTTGTTGATACAAACCGCCAATCACCTGTTGCTGCTCGAGGACAGCACTCAAACCTTACGCGCGCTATCCTTGCCGCCTGACATTGTCCCGAGTGCCATCACCGCGCTGCACGCAAATACACATGGGCTGTATCTGGGCCTCCCGACAGGCATCGTCTGGATCAAAGCGCCGTTCTCAAGCACGCGAGCCAGACCCGAGATGAGCCTCTTGCGCGTGTTTGGTAGTGATGCAAACTATCGTATTGCGGACAAGATTTCGCACCCCTACACCGCCGGGGCCATTCATCTGCAACTGCAGGGCCTGCACTACATGAGCGGACAGCATTTAACCTACCGCTACCGGCTGGTAGGTGTGAACGACAACTGGCGTAGCCTGCGCGGCAGCGCGACCAAGATCACGTTTGAGCAACTGCCCCCCGGCAGCTACACCTTTGAAGCCGAGGCCATTTCGCGCACGGGTGAAGTCTCGAAGCGCGTTGTGCAGCGTATTGTCATCACCCGCCCGTTTTGGATGAGCTGGTGGTTCTATGCTTTATTAACGCTCATCGGGCTCGGCATCATTTCGCTGCTGTATCTCTGGCGCCTGCGCTACATCCAGAAACGCGCCCGCGAGCGCGAGGAGCTGGTCGCCAGCCAGATGAAAGCTCTGCGCGCACAAATGAACCCGCACTTCATCTTCAATGCCCTTAGCTCGATTCAAGACCTGATTTTGCAGCAAGACACCCGTCAGAGCATCTTCTATTTGGGCAAATTCAGCGGGTTAATGCGTCGGGTGTTGGAGGCCTCTGAACTGGAGCGCATCAGCCTTCAGAAAGAGCTGGAGCTGCTTGAGAACTACATCGAGCTGGAAGCCCTGCGATTTGAGCGGGACTTCGTCTGGCGAATCGAAGTGGACGATAGCATCGATGCCGAAGAGTGCCACATTCCGCCGATGATTCTGCAGCCCTTCGTCGAGAACGCGATCAAACATGGGCTGCTGCACAAGACTGGCGAACGTGAATTACACTTACAATTTGACCAAGCTGAAGCTGGCATCTTACGCTGTTGCATTACGGACAACGGCATTGGGCGCAAGGTAGCCCGAGCGATTCAGGCGCGGCAGCCGCACCGCCAGTCGTTCAGCACGAGCGCCATTCAAGAGCGCCTGCAACTGATGCAGGACGTCGAGCGGACGACCATCGGACTTTCCTACGAAGATTTGCAACAAAACGCCCGCCCCAGCGGTACACGTATTATCTTGAAAGTGCCGTATGAAAGCCTCTGAACCCGCATTGCTGCGCGCTGTACTTATCGACGACGAACCGGCTGCTACTCGCAGCCTCTCGAAACTGCTGGAGCTGTTCTGCCCACATGTTAAGGTGGAGGCTAGTGCTGAAAATGTCCCCGAAGGAGTGCGTGCGATCGAAGCGCACCAGCCGGATGTGGTGTTTCTGGACATCGAGATGCCGGGCTACTCGGGCTTCGAGCTACTGCAGTTTTTCAAGCAAGTCAGCTTCGAAATCGTATTCGTGACGGCCTACGAAGCCTTCGCCGTGAAAGCCTTCGAGGTGTCGGCCGTCGATTATTTACTAAAGCCCGTGCAACCCGAGGCGCTGCAATCGGCGGTTGATAAAGTGCGCGAGAAGCGCCAGCAGCAGCACATTCAAGCGCGGTTGACGGCGCTAGAAGACAATTTGCAATCGCGCGAGTTGCAAAAGCTGGGTTTGCCCATGTCGGACGGACTCGTGTTCGTGGCGACGCAAGACATCCTGTATCTGGAGGCCGACGGCTCGTACACGCACGTGCGCACCCAAGACGGTCAGACGCACCTGGTCAGTAAGCCTCTGAAGTTTTTTGCGGATGCACTGAACGACCACTCGGATTTCTTTCGCTCACACCGCAGCTTTCTGGTCAATTTGCGCCACTGCCAGACGCTCAAGCGTGGCAGTCGGGTGTTGCAGCTCGAAGATGGCAGCACGCTGCCCATCGCTCGCAACCAGCGAAAAGCCCTGGAAGCGGCCTTGGAGCGGGTGCATTTGGTGTGAACGCGACTATTGCGTCCCAAAAGCGTGAACTGTTTTGGGGCGGCTTTTTTTGTAGCTTTAGGCAAGTCAAGAAATTGGCGCTACACACTCATCCTACATCCTAACACATTTCACGCTCTTCTATGAACGACGCGATTTTTCAAGTCCCCGCTCCCTACAACGAACCCGTACTCGAACACCGCCCCGGCTCTTATGAGCGCGAGGCCGTGAAAGATGCCATCGACCGCCGCATGGACACCGTGCTGGACATCCCGATGTACATCGGTGGCGAGCACGTACACACCGACGACAAGCACGAGCTCTCGCCCCCGCACAAGCACCAGCATGTGATTGCGAAATACTCGCGCGGTGGCGCCGAGCATGTTAAGCAGGCGATTGACGCCGCACTGGCTGCCAAAAAGCAGTGGGAATCGTTGACCTTTGAAGAGCGCGCCGCGATTTTCTTGCGCGCTGCCGAGCTCATCAGCACGAAGTATCGCCCGGAGATGCTCGCCGCGACGATGCTCGCACAAAGCAAGAACGTACACCAGGCGGAGATCGACTGCGTGGCGGAGCTCGCCGACTTCCTGCGCTTCAACGTACAGTACGCACGCGACATTTACGAAGAACAGCCCACCTCGCCCGAAGGCATGTGGAACCGCTTGGAGTACCGCCCGCTGGAAGGCTTCATATTTGCCATCACGCCCTTTAACTTCACGGCCATCGCCGGTAACCTGCCATCTGCACCCGCGTTGATGGGCAACACGGTGGTCTGGAAGCCCGCCGACTCGCAAATCTACTCGGCGAGTATGGTGATGGAAATCTTCGAGGAAGCCGGCGTGCCTCCGGGGGTTATCAACCTCATTTACACCGACGGCCCCACGGCCGGCGATATCGTGTTCAAGCACCGCGAATTTGCGGGTCTACACTTCACGGGCTCAACGAAGGTCTTCCAGCATCTCTGGAAGGAAATCGGGATGAACATCGAGACCTACCGCCAGTACCCGCGCATCGTGGGCGAAACCGGTGGCAAAGACTTTATCATCGCCCACCACAGCTCTGATGCCCGCGACGTGGCCACCGCCATCAGCCGGGGCGCCTTTGAGTTCCAGGGCCAGAAGTGCTCGGCCGCCTCGCGCGTCTACCTGCCCGATAGCCTCTACGACGAGGTGATCGAACTGGTGTGCGAAGATGTCGAGAGCTTCGACATGGGCTCTCCGGAAGACTTCGAGAACTTCATTACGGCCGTGATTGACCGCGCTGCGTATGACAAAATCACCGGTTACATCGACTACTGCAAAGACGACCCGGATAGCGAGATCGTCATCGGTGGCGAGTACGACGACAGCGAGGGCTACTTCAT
>CAZTEZ010000192.1:0-3908 GCA_964611815.1 uncultured Bacteroidia bacterium
AACTGCTCAGTGGCCTGCAAATCGGCCAGCAGATCTCCGTACCCGGCGACGCACTTTCGGGTGCACTGCGCGCGCTGTGGGACCAGGAGCTGTTTTCGGACATCGAGCTCATCGCCGAAAAGGTCGAGGGCAACAAGCTCTTCCTGAAGATCAAAGTCATTGAGCGGCCACGTATTTCAAAGTACACCTTCCAAGGCATCAAGAAGAATCAGTCCGAAGACCTGCGCGAAGAAATCCGCTTCATCCGTGGCCAGCGATTTACGGAAACCAAAGAGCGCACCGCCAAGCGCATCATCCGCAACTACTTCAACGAGAAGGGCTACCTGAACGTCGAGACCAACGTGATTACCAACCGCGACACGGCTGCCAAAAATGCAGTCGTGGTGGTCATGGATATCGACAAAGGCAAGAAGGTGAAAATCGACGATATCGTCATTCAGGGCAACCAGGTGCTGGAAGAGAAGAAGATGAAGCGCCAGCTGAAAGAGACGAAGGAGAAGAAGTTCTGGCGTTTGTGGAAGCGCTCGAAGTACATCCCGGCGCTGTGGGCGGAAGACAAAGACCGCCTCGTGGCGTACATGCGCAGCGAGGGCTTCCGCGATGCGGAAATCGTGTCGGACAGCGTGATCCCAATCGATGAGAAGAGCGTTGCACTGAAAGTCGACATTTACGAAGGCAAGCGCTATTACATTCGCGATATCGAATGGGAGGGCAACAACCTCTATAGCACGGGTTACCTCGATACGCTGCTGGGCGTCAACAAGGGCGATATTTACAACCAACAGCTGCTCGAATCGCGTGTGCAGATGGACCCCAACGGGCGCGATATCTCCTCGCTTTATCTCGATGACGGCTACCTCTTCTTCCGGGCAGACATCATCGAAACGGCCATCGTAGAGGACTCCGTCGACCTGGTCATTCGCATGTTCGAGGGCCCGCAGGCGACTTACAACCGCATCATAATTGAGGGCAACGACAAGACCAGCGACCACGTGATCCAGCGCTCGCTGCGCACGATTCCCGGCGAAAAGTTCAGCCGATCGGAGGTTATCCGCTCGCAGCGTGAACTCATGGCGCTCGGCTACTTTAACCCCGAGAACCTGCAGGTCATTCCGCAGCCCAACCCCGAGGACGGCACGGTTGATATCAAATACATCGTTGAAGAAAAGCCCAACGACCAGATCTTCTTCCAGGGTGGCTGGGGCGGCCGGGTGCGCGATGCCAACGGCAACGTCCTCTCGAATGGTCTTGTCGCGACGCTGGGCCTGACGCTCAACAACTTCTCGACGCGCAAAATCTTCAAGCGCGGGGGCTGGAACCCCATCCCCGCCGGCGACGGCCAGCGATTGAACCTGCAAGTGCAGGTCAGCGGTCGCGCCTGGCAGACCTACCGCATTGGCTTCACCGAGCCCTGGTTGGGTGGCAAGAAGCCGACCTCGTTGGGCGTGAATGCGTACTATTCGCAACAGCAGGCCCTGCAGACGGACTACCGCCTGCGCATCGTGGGCTCTTCGATCGACCTGGGCCGTCGTTTGGAAAAGCCCGACGACAACTTCCGCTCGTTCACCAGTGCCAGCTACCGTTTCTACGACGTGCAGAATGGTCGCGGCGTATTCCCGGGCTTCGACGAGGGCCGCATCAACATCATCTCGCTCACGCAAACCTTCGAGCGCAACACCGTCTTCGAGCCCATCTACCCGCGCTCAGGTTCTATCGTGCGCCTGTCTGTAGAAGCCACACCACCCTGGAACCTCTTCCGAACGGGCGACGACAAGCTGCGTGCAGAAGACCCCGCCGACGAGCGGTACAAGCTGCTGGAATTCCACAAGTGGAAGTTCCGCACCGAAACCTACATGCGCCTGTTCGGCAACATGGTACTCATGCCGCGCATGGAATTCGGCTACCTCGGTGCGTATGACAGCGATTTGGGCATCTCACCCTTCGAACGCTTCTACCTCGGTGGCAACGGCCTGTTCGGCTGGGCGCTGGATGGCCGTGAAATCATCTCGTTCCGTGGCTACGATAACAACTACATCTACATGGGCGACGAGGGCCGCGACGGCAACCCGATCTACCAGAAATACACCCTGGAGCTGCGCCAACCCATTTCACTGGAGCAATCGGCGACGGTCTGGGTGCACCTGTTTGCTGAGGCCGGCAATACTTGGGAGAGCTTCGACACCTTTAAGCCCTTCAACCTCTACCGCTCGGCCGGTATCGGTACGCGCATCTTCCTGCCGATCTTCGGTATGCTGGGTGTCGACTTCGGCTATGGCTTCGACCCACTGCGCTACGAAGGCGAGCGCATCGAAAACGACACGCGTCAGCTGAGCGGCTTCCAGATTAATTTCACCATCGGCCAACAGTTCTGATCGTTTTTGGTACGCCATTTGTGTGCTTGGTATTATGTTTGCTGTAGTATCAGCATAAGTCTAACGAAACCCATACCCCCCATGCGTTATTCATTGCCCCTCATCGTTCTCTTTACGGCCCTCAGCTTCAGTGCGTTCGGCCAGCGATTCGGTTACGTCGACTCGCAATACATCCTCGAAAACATGCCCGCCTACAAGGCCGTGCAGCAAGAAATCGAACAGCAATCTGATCGCTGGGAGAAAGAAATCGAGGTGAAGCAAGATGCCATCGAGAAAAAATTCGAAGAGTACCAGGCCAAGCGTGTTCTCCTGAACGAGCAGCAGAAACAAAAAATGCAGCAAGAGATTCAGGAGATGGAGCAGCAACTGGCGCAGTACCGCTCTGAGAAGTTTGGCTACGACAGCGAGCTCTTCACCATGCGCGAAGAAAAGATGAAGCCCATTCAAGAGCGCATGCTCAGCGCCATTGAGTCCGTCTCTAAGTCTCAACGCGCCGATTTCATCTTCGACAAATCGAGCACCGCCGTCGTGTTGTATTCGAATCCTCAGTTCGACTATACCGACGAAGTGCTAGAAGCACTCGGCATCACGGCGCCCTCACCACAAGGCGGCGGCCAGCGCTAAACGCCGATTTGCATCCAACGCAAACAACATCTGACCACACCGCGCGTTGATAATCCGGCTCGCCGTGTGGTTAGTCTTTGTCAGCGACCGCCTTACAAGCCACGCGCTTTTCGTATATTTGCGGCCAAACGACGCACAGTTATGCATTACACGCCCGAACAGGCCACAATTTCACAATCTCAACTACTATGATGAAACGCATTTTCACCGCCATTGCACTTACTGGTCTGCTGCTCCTGTCGGCAAACAGCCTGCAGGCCCAGCTCAAAATCGGCTACACGAACACAGAAGTGATCGTCAGCCTCATGCCGGAAGCGCAGGGCATTCAGAAGCAGCTCGCAACTTACGAGCAGAAGCTCGCTGAGAAGCTCAACTTGAAGCAGAGCTACCTGGAAACCAAGCTGCAAGAGTACCGGGACATGATGGAGCGCGGCGAACTGGCCGACGCTGACCGCAAGGATCGCGAGGCTGAGATCACCAAACTGCAAAAGGAGATTCAGGACTCGTACGCGGATGCGGAGAACGACCTGCTGGAAAAGCGTCAGGAAATGCTGGGCCCGGTGCTTGAAAAAGTGCAGAAGGCCATCGACAAAGTCGCTGAAGACAACGGCTACACGTACGTGTTCAACGCAAACATGAGCGGCGCGGCCAACATCCTCTACGGCCCTGCCGAAGACAATATCACCGAAAAAGTGCTCACAGAGCTTGGCATTGACGTCGAGAAGCTGAAGCAGGCGCAAGAAGAGCAAGGCATCGGCGTTACGCCCGGTGAGTAAGTTTTAGAACCTGGATTTTCTGGATTGAACACAGGATTTTCAGGATAACTACCTGAACGTAAAACCGCCACTGCAGGCTTGCAGTGGCGGTTTTTTTATAGGCGGTTTTTCAGAGGTCAGCTACCAAAGACTGGGT
>CAZTEZ010000192.1:3918-6322 GCA_964611815.1 uncultured Bacteroidia bacterium
CAACTACTACTTGGCGGAGTAAGCGCCTCTAATTGAACGCATGGGTCCTTTGGCTGCGCCTCAGGATGTACCAGTTCACACCAACAAAAAAAGCCGACTGCAACTGCAGCCGGCTTTACTAGCTTAACGGAAAGCGGTGATTACTTCACCTCTTTCTGGTTTTTGAGGTACTCTTGAACGTCGTCGTCCGGCACCATTTCGGAGCGGAAGGAGTAAGAGCCTTTTTCGTTTTTGACCGGGATGATGATTTTAGTCAGACCTTTCCGGTTCTTGTCTTTGAGTGTTGCTACGGTCTTCTTTGCCATATCAGTATACGTTTAGAGCTTTGGAGTAAAGCGTTGAGAATGAGCGGGCCCTCGCTTACTTGATCTCGCGGTGGAGGGTGTAGCGGTTGAGGATGGGGTTGAACTTCTTCAACTCCAGACGAGCCGGCGTGTTCTTGCGGTTCTTGTACGTGTGATAGCGTGACGTGCCAGCTTTGCCGGAGTCTTTGTGCTCGGTGCACTCAAGGATCACACGAATGCGGTTACCTTTTTTCTTAGCCATAATCAGGATTCGTCTGTGCAGACTTTGTTAAGGATTGCAAATATACGCAATGCGCAAAGTTTGCCCAAACCCAAGTATCGAAAACTGTCCGTAAATGTGTTTTAAAGTGAGGCAGTTAGGCGAAAGCCCGTTTTGCAGTTTGTCGGGTGGCGTCATAATGAAGGCCAAAAGAAAGGCCGTGGCCGCGAAATGCAGCACGGCCAATCCAGCAGAGCAGAAGCGATAACCGCTTCTGGAATTCGATTCGTCAGTCGAGTAACGGGCGATCAGCCGGTGAGCCCGCGCGAGATCACCACGCGCTGAATTTCGCTGGTGCCTTCGTAGATCTCCGTGATTTTGGAGTCGCGGAAGAGGCGCTCAACGTGGTACTCTTTCACGTAGCCATAGCCGCCGTGCACCTGGATGGCCTCGCGGGCGATATCGACAGCGATTTTCGACGCGTAGAGCTTGCACATCGCTGCTTCCTGGCCGTAGGGTTGTTTGCTGTCTTTTAGCAAAGCAGCTTTGAGGCACAGCAGACGCGCAGCGTCCACCTCGGTCGCCATCTTGGCGATTTTGAAGGCCACAGCCTGGTGCTGGCTGATCTTTTTGCCGAAAGCCGAGCGCTCGTTGGCGTAGCGTTTGGCCAGCTCATACGCACCGCTGGCGATACCCAGGGCTTGCGAGGCGATGCCAATGCGACCGCCGTCCAGGGTCTTCATCGCGAATTTGAAGCCGAAGCCGTCTTCGCCGATGCGGTTCTCTTTAGGCACCTTCACGTCGTTGAAGATCATGGTGTGCGTATCCGATCCGCGAATGCCTAGCTTATCTTCTTTGGTACCGACGACTACGCCGTCCCACTCGCGCTCAACGATGAGGCAATTGATGCCACGGTGGCCTTTTTCGGGGTCTGTCTGGGCCATCACGAGGTACAATCCCGCGCGACCGGCGTTGGTAATCCAGTTCTTCGTACCGTTCAGCAGATAGTGGTCGCCCATATCCTCGGCTGTGGTACGCTGAGAGGTGGCATCCGAACCCGCTTCAGGCTCCGAGAGGCAGAACGCACCGATGCGTTTGCCACTGCAGATATCCGGGAGGTACTTTTTCTTTTGCTCCTCGTTGCCAAAGGTTTCAATGCCCCAGGCCACGAGCGAGTTGTTCACAGACACAATAACCGACGCCGAAGAGTCAACTTTCGACAGCTCTTCCATCGCCAATACGTACGAAACGGTATCCATACCTCCGCCGCCGTATTCCTCAGAAACCATCATACCCAAGAGACCGAGCTCACCCATGCGGTCGGTCAGTGCTTTGGGGAATTCTTGCTTATCGTCGCGCTCAATGACACCCGGCAGCAGTTCGTTCTGCGTAAAATCGCGGGCCATGTCGCGGATCATCAGTTGCTCTTCCGTGAACTGGAAATTCATAATCGCTGTGGATTTTAGTCGTAAGGAGCCACAAAATAAGGAAAAGCGCGGACTGATGCCGCAATTTTTTCAATGAGGCTGGAGCGGGGGCTTATTCAGATTCGCGTTAAACAAGGTATAGTCAGGCTTTAAGCACAAGCAACACCACCGCATGCACCGCAATGGCCTCTCCACGGCCGGGGGCGTCTACGCCCTCGTTTGTGGTTGCTTTTAAAGAGATCTGATCCAACTCGCAGCCCAAGTCTTCGGCAATGTGCTGCTGCATTTGCGGAATGTGCGGGTTCATTTTCGGGCGCTCGGCAATGATGGTGGCATCCAGATTGCCCAGCTGCCAGCCTTTTTCACGCACCAAAGCATACACCTCGCGCAACAGTATGCGAGAATCCACGCCTTTGTACTGCGGGTCTGTATCCGGAAAGTGGTGGCCGATGTCGCGCAGGGCCAGCGCCCCC
>CAZTEZ010000193.1:0-217 GCA_964611815.1 uncultured Bacteroidia bacterium
ACCGCCCGCCGACAAGCTCGGCGTGCAGAGCGGCCAGTTCGTCACCTGGACACAGAGCGAACAGCAGCGCCAGGGCCTGCTCGTGTACGACCAAAACGCAGAAACCAACGCGTTTACGCTCTTGACCAAAACTGCGGAATAAGACTTCGGAATAGACTACGCGCCATTCTCGTCGAAGCGACCGCGTTCGCGGTGCACCCGCACGATTTCGACGGTG
>CAZTEZ010000193.1:227-6300 GCA_964611815.1 uncultured Bacteroidia bacterium
AACTCCCGGGCGGCCCGCAGGTCGTCGACCACCAGCGTGTAGTCGCCCACCACCAGCTTCTCGCCCACTTTGGGGAAGCGCTCGAGATAATGCAACGCCAGTCCACTAAGCGTGGCGTAATCACCGTCGTGCTCCGGTAGCTCCAGGCCGTACTCCTGGTTGATGTCGTCGACCTCCCATCGGCCCGAGAATTCCCAGGTGTTTTCATCAACGATGCGCGCGAAGAGATCGCCCTCTTCGTCTTCGTCATGCTCGTCCTCAATTTCGCCGAAGACCTCCTCGACCAAATCTTCGAGCGTCACGAGCCCGGCGGTGCCACCGAACTCATCGACGACGATACCCAGACTGCGCTGCTGGGTGCTGAACTCCTCGAGCAGCACGTCGGCGGTCATGGTTTCGGGGATGATCATCACCGGCAAACGCGCTTCCATCAGTGAGTTGGGCTTGCGGAAGAGCTCGCTCGTATGCACGTAACCGACGACATTGTCGAGTGAATCTTCATAGAGCACAATGCGCGAGAATTCCGTCTCGATGAAGAGCTTGTAAAGGTCTTCGAGCGTCGCATCGCTGGGCAGCCCAACGATCTCGGTTCGTGGCACCATGAACTCCCGGACACGCGTCTCGTTGAGTGTCATGGCGTTACGGATGAGCTGCGGGTCAACATCCGAGGTATCGGTGCCCGACTCGGTTTGTGCGTCGCGCTCGGCCCAGACGGTCACGTATTCGTAAAGCGCCTCGCGGGTGAAAATCTGCTGCTTGTCATCAGTTTCGATTTTAAACAGCCGGTTGAGCAGAAACTTGGCGAAGGCTTCTGCGATGATTACCACGGGCGTCAATAGCACGTAGAAAAAGCGCATCGGCCGCGCCGAGAACGTCAGCAGGCGATCGGGCTGGGTGCGATATACGGCCTTGGGCAGGTACTCGGCGAACACCAGCACGATGAACGTCGAAATCGCCGTTTCTGCAGCCAGCACTTTGAAGGCATCGCCCTTGGGGTCCCACTCGAACCAGGCCAGCAGCCAGGGGTCGAGTATGCGCGCCACGGCGATTCCGTAGAGCACCAGCGCCAGATTGTTACCGATTAGAATCGTTGTGATGAAGCGATTCGAGTTCTGGATGAAACTGTTGAGCAGGCTGCCCACCACGTCTTTGGGGCGGTCGCGAAGGGCAATGCGGAACTTGTTCGCGCTCAGAAAGCCGATTTCGGTGCCGGAGAAAAATGCCGACAGCATCAACGATACGAAAAAGAGCACCCAATACCCTAGCATGACCAATCAGCTAAGGTGACTGATTGCCATGCACTTGGCTGTCGTGCAGGGGGGCTTCGGAAGCTGTTCAAGCGGGGTTGAGGGGGTTCCGAACTCTCACTTTCCATGCGGGGGACGGGGGTTGATTTGGGGACGCGACTAGAAACGACTCTGTCTTAGCAAAATAAAGAAATTCTGCGCAAACAACGGGCGTACCTTTACTAGTGACTAGCCTGCCATTAAGTTCCGCAAGTCGATGAGCACGTCGTAGAGTGCGTGCGTCCAGGCCGTGATGCCGAAGCCGCGGAACACGATCAGCCCGCTCATGACGATGCCAAAGGCCGTGCGAAACAGAAACGCGTACATCGTGAAGGGCTCGCCGTGTGGCGGAATGTGATGCGCCAACGAGAACAAAACGGCCGTCAGCATAATAATGAGCAGGTTTTTCATGGCCTTACCCATCTTCGGGAAGATGATCGGCAGCAGGTAAGTCAGCAGCCCCACGAGCAGCAGGCGGAAGAAGAATTCCTCGTAGAAACCCGCGCCCAATGAGAGTGCGATGCCGTGCCAGAAGCTCGTCTCGATACCAGCGGCCGACTGCTTGGGTAGCAACTCTTCGAAGCCCGGAATTTGCAGCAGCAGAAACCCGAGGTTGAAAAAGATAATCAGCGCCCAAATCAGGCTCTCGGTAAACATGAAGCCCAGTGTTTTGCCGCTCAAGTTGATGCCCCGGCTGCGGTCTTTTTGGTAGTAATACGCCAGCATGAGCCCCATGCCGATGAGCACGATCAGCGTACTGAAAGGCACGAACCCCAGTGCGGTGTCAATCCAGACATCCACGGCGTTCATGATCTTGTAACCCGCGCCGGTGGTCAGCAAAATCAGCCCCTCGTAGAGCACAAGCAGGATAATGGCGAACAGAAAGCTATGCACGCCGCTTTTGGAGGCCTTCCAGTACGACGGCCGTTTGGGCGGCTGGACCTCTTCGGGCTGTTGAGATTTAGCGTTTGTTAGGAGCGCCATGGGCGTGGAAACGGGTGGGCTTTCGTAGTTTGCACTTCCGGAATATCAGACTATGCAAAGCACACGATCAATTCAGCAATTCTCTTTTGCTGCCAATTTAAGCAAGCTGCGAACGCTGACCGTCCTTTTCACAGTTTTTAGCAGTCTAGTCTTCAGCTGGGGCTGCAAAACCAGCGACGAGGTGGCGCAGAAAAACCAGCAGATTCGCGAGATGGTGGCCGATGACATCGCCCGCGAAAAGCGCGCCCCGCTGTGGGCGCCCAAAGAAGCCGACAACAACCCCTACCGCCCCAGCCAGACCCGCCACTGGGATCTGCTGCACACGGATCTCGATGTGAGTTTCGACTGGGAGCAGCAGCGCCTGAACGGTGTCGCGACGCTGGAGCTCACGCCGCATTTCTACACCCAGGACAGCCTGCACCTCGATGCCAAGGGCATGCTCATCCGCAGCGTGGAGCTGCACCGCGATGGCGCGGCACCCACCAAACTGAACTACACCTACGACGGCCTGCTGCTGCACCTGCAGATGGACCGCACCTACCGCAAAGGCGACACCGCAAAGCTCGTCATCGACTACCAGGCGCGTCCGAACGAGGCCCCCGTGGGTGGTTCTGATGCGATTTCTGCCGACAAGGGCCTCTACTTCATCAACCCGGACGGCAAGCACCCCTACAAGCCCCGTCAGATTTGGACGCAGGGCGAAACCGAGGCCTCCTCGCGCTGGTTTCCGACCATCGACCAGCCCAATGAGCGCACCACCCAGCGTATGCGCATCACGGTCGACAACAAGTACACGACGCTCTCGAACGGCATACTCGTGCAGTCTGATGCCAACGCTGACGGCACGCGCAGCGATATTTGGGTGATGGACAAACCGCACGCGCCCTACCTGTTTATGATGGCCGTCGGGGAGTTTGCGTTAGTGGAAGACAACTGGAACGGCTTGCCCGTCAACTATTACGTAGAGCCGCAATACGGGCCCTACGCCAAGCTGATTTTCGGCAACACCCCGGAGATGATGACGCTCTTCTCGGACAAATTCGGCGTGAAATTCCCCTGGCCAAAGTACAGCCAGGTGGTCGTGCGCGATTTTGTGAGCGGTGCTATGGAGAACACCACCGCGACCATCCACATGGAGCAGCTGCAACACGATGCCCGTGCGCACCTGGACGAGACCTACGAGGATTACGTCTCGCACGAGCTGGCGCACCAGTGGTTCGGCGACCTCGTGACCTGCGAGTCCTGGGCGAATATCGCCATGAACGAGTCCTTCGCGACCTATCTGGAAGTGCTGTGGCGCGAGCACAAATACGGCCACAACAGCGCCGACTACCACCGCTATGACCAGCTCAGCGGGTATTTGCAGGAAGCGGCCGGCAAACGCGAACCGCTGATCCGCTTCCACTGGGACACCCAGGAGGGCGTGTTCGACCGCCATTCGTACAACAAAGGCGGCACGATTCTGCACCTCCTGCGTGAGGTGGTCGGCGATGAAGCGTTCTATGCCAGCTTGCGGCACTATCTGAAACAAAAGCAGTGGCAAGCGGTCGAAAGCCACGATTTGCGCCTCTCGTTTGAGGCGGTTACGGGCGAGGATATGAACTGGTTCTGGAACCAGTGGTTTTTCAGCGCGGGACACCCCAGCCTAGAGATCAGCTACACGGTGAGCGACGACACGCTGCGCTACCATGTGGCGCAGACACAAAATCTGGACTACCAGCCGTTGTTCCGGCTGCCCGTCACGCTGAGCTACGTCGCTGGTGGCAAGGAGCGCACCCAGCGCCACTGGCTGCAATCGCAGGACACGACTTTCGTCGTGCGCACCGGCATCGACAGCGCTGACATCCAGCTCGTGGAAGTGGACCCGCTGCTCGTGATTCCGTCTTCACGCTCTGAAAATAAGGCCTTTACGTACTGGAAGAACCAGCTGAACAAGACGGCGCTCCTCAAAGACCCCGAAGCGCGCACCTACCACAGCCAGCGGTTGGCCAGCAGTGAACTCGCGCAAACGCACGAGCCGCAAGACTACCTCGAAACGCTGGCGGCGGTCACCAAAGACGCGCAATGGTGGGAACACCGCCTGCGCGCGCTGCAGCAAATCGGGCGGCTGGATTCGCTGGATTCGAAGCCTGAGATGCTCGATTTACTGAAAAAACATGCGGCCGATGACCCCGAGGCGGCCGTTCGTGCGTCGGCGTACAGCATCCTCACCGGGTTGGATAGCCTTGACAAAAGCGAGATGGTCGCGTTCTTTGAAGCCGGCGCACTGAACGACAGCAGCTATGCCGCTGCAGCGTCGGCGCTTAACGGCCTCTACCTGTTAGACAATCAGAAAGGCCTGGCCGTCGCCAAAACCATGCGCGAGTGGGACAACATCGACATCGCGTATCAGGTCGGCGACATCCTGATGCTCGAAAATGCCCGCAAGGCACCGCAGTACATCCACAAACAACTGCTGAAGCTACCAGGTGGCTTCTTGAAAATGCTGATGATGGACCGCGCGGCGGACTATGCACTTCACGTGCCGGACGACCGCCGGGGCACGGCCATCAAATACGTCACCGAAGCGCTGCTGTTCCTCGCTGAGCACGGCCAGCCCTGGTACGAGCGTTATGGTGCGCTGCAAGCGCTGGGCAAAATGGAAGGCGAAGTTGAGCAGTTAACGGCCTTGCTGGACGAGCTTGAAGAAAAGGAGTCGAACGAGCGGGTGCAAAACTGGTATGAACAGCGTCGCATTCAAAAAACTGTTGAGGCTGAGCAGAAAGCAGTAGAAGAGTCGGAGTCGACTGACGACTGATTAGTTGTACAGTGGGCCGTCCATCTCGCCGCGCAGATTGCGTGTCATCAGCTGGCGAATGAGCTTGATATCGTCGCCGTAGCGTCCGCAAAGGTACATTAGCTTGGTGAGCGCCGCAGCGGTGGTCATATCGCGCCCGCTGAGCACACCGATTTCGACCAGCCCGCGGCTCACGCTGTATTTGCCCTGATCAGCCTTGCCGGCGGTGCATTGAGTCACGTTCGTGACGATCACCCCGCGATTGACAGCATCCTCCAGCAAGTCCATGAGCCAGGGGAAGTTGGGCAGATTGCCGTTGCCAAAGCTCTCGAGCACGATCGCCCGGAGACCGGGGATGGATAACGTGAGTTCGAGCTGCTCTTTTAGCAGGCCCGGATAAAACTTGAGCAGCGCCACGTGGTGGTTCAGTTCGCTCTGCACGCGGAAGTCATCGACGGGTGCAGGCAGCCAATTCAGACGGTTGTACTCCACCGTGAACGCCGATTCGGCGAGTGCGGGGTAGTTGGGCGAGACGAAGGCCTGGAACTTCTGCGAGCTGTACTTAATCGTGCGGTTACCACGGTAAATGCGCGAGTCGAAGCATACGCAGACTTCATTCAGCTCCTCAGCATAGCGAGTGGCGATTTCGAGTGCCAGCACGAAGTTTTCGCGTGCATCACTACGGATGTTGTCGATGGGTAGCACCGCGCCCGTCAAAATCACCGGCTTGGCCAGGTTCTCGAGCATAAACGACAGCGCTGCGGCCGAAAAGGCCATGGTGTCGGTGCCATGCAGAATCACAAAGCCGTCATACTCGTCGTGGTACTCACCAATGGCTTCGGCCATGCGCTCCCAGTCGGCAACCCGAATGTTGGAAGAGTCGATGGGCTCGTGCAGACTTTTGTACTCGATGCGGCAGGGCAGCCGGTCGATTTCCGGCAGGTAGCGCTGGATTTCGCTGAACTCACGCGGGGCGAGGGCATCGCCGTCGCCGTCGGAGACCATGCCAAATGTGCCACCCGTGTAG
>CAZTEZ010000194.1:0-6277 GCA_964611815.1 uncultured Bacteroidia bacterium
GTAGCGACCAATATGGGTTTCGAGCCGTTTGCGAGCGCCGTTTTCAAGCGCTCTTCATTCTCCGTCATGCGATGCTGGTAGTATTGCCCAAGTACATCGAACCCGATTGCGGTGCGCGTGTGCAGCAGGTGGTGCAGCGGAACTTCCGGCTGAAGCGCCCCTGACGTGCCAAGGCGGATGAATGACAGTTGGGTGGGGGATGCAACCGGCTGTCGCGTTTCGAGGTCGATGTTGAACAGCGCGTCTAACTCGTTGACTACGATGTCGATATTATCTGTACCGATACCGGTCGACACGATGCTGACCCGCTGGCCACCCAGTCGTCCGGTCACCGTACGAAACTCCCGTTTAGTGCGTTCGAGTTCAACTTCATCCAGCGTCGGCAGCAGGACATCCACCCGCTCAGGGTCGCCGACCAACACGATTTTTTCGGCCACCTCATCTTTTTTGAGAGCCAGGTGATAGACGCTGCCATCGGCGTTCAGGATCAGATCGGCGGCGGTGATGGTGCGTGCGTCTTTGGTTGTATCCATAAGGTTTAACTAGATGGTCTATTCTTCTGGTGAATATCCTGCGCTTTCCAAGTTATTCAAAAACTTGTCGCGACGAATACGGGAGATGGGCGAGTGCTTCAACTTCTTGTCGAATTGCGACTTCGACATCTCGTAATAATCGCGCACCCGCTGATGTTTCAGCAAATCCAGCGGGTTGAAGGCGGGTTCATTGTGCGGTTCCGAGAAGCGATTCCAGGGACAGACATCCTGGCAGATATCGCAGCCGAAGGCCCAGCCCTCAATTTTGTCATTAAACTCTTCCGGAATGGCCGATTTTAACTCGATGGTCAGATACGAGATGCACTCGCGCGCATCGATCTCGTAGGGCGTGAGCGCATCCGTCGGGCAGGCCTCCACACAGCGGTTGCAACTGCCGCAGTGATCTTCCAGAAACGCGTCGTCGGGGGGGAGAGGGGCGTCGATAATGAGCTCGCCAATGAAGAAGAACGAGCCGGTTTGCTTGCGCAAAAGGTTCGTGTGCTTACCGATCCAACCCAGTCCAGACCGCTGCGCCCAAACCTTGTCCATCACCGGCGCTGAGTCCACGAAAGCACGCCCATTGATGCTTGGGAGCTCATTCTGCAGCCATTCGAGCAGCGCGTAGAGCTGTCGCTTCATCACCCGATGATAGTCCTCGCCCCAAGCGTACTTCGAGATTTTGGGGGCAGCATCCGGCAGCCGCTCGTCCGGTTGGGGCGTGTAATTCTTCAGCACCGAAATGACGGTTTTTGCATCCGGCACGAGCTTTCGCGGGTCGGTGCGCTTATCGAAGTAGTTGGCCATGTAGGCCATCTCGCCGTTAGCGTTTCGGTTTAACCATTTTTCTAAATAGCGCGCTTCTTTCTCCAAAAACACCGCCTCTGCTACCCCGCATTGCTGAAAGCCCAGGCGTATCGCCTGTTGCTTCAGCCTGAATTTGAGGGCGTTGAGTTGAGCAGCACTGCTCATGGGGTGTGGATCGAGAGGCGTTAAAACAGCCCTGGCATATTTCCAGGGCCCTGTTTGGTGTAACCGAAATGCTTGTAGCAGCGCTCGGTGGCCATCCGACCGCGTGGGGTGCGCTGCAGGAAGCCCTCCATGATTAAATAGGGTTCGTAGACTTCCTCGATGGTCTCGGCTTCTTCGCCAACGGCCGTGGCGATCGTGCTAAGGCCGACAGGCCCGCCTTTGAACTTCTCGATGATGGTCGAGAGGATGCGTTTGTCCATCAAATCGAGCCCGGCTTCATCGACATCCAGCGCTGTGAGCGCGTTTTTGGCAACCGCCAGGGTGATCTCGCCATCCGATTCGACCTGCGCAAAATCGCGCGCCCGACGCAGCAAGCGATTCGCGATACGCGGCGTACCGCGGCTACGACGTGCGATTTCAAAGGCCGCAGCATCTTCAATTTCAGTCTCTAATACGCGTGCTGAACGCGTAACGATGCCTTGTAGGGTCTCCGCAGTGTAGTGCTCAAGTCGGCATTCAATCCCAAAGCGAGCGAGTAGGGGAGAAGTGAGCAAGCCGGCGCGGGTCGTCGCGCCTACGAGTGTGAAAGGATTGACTTTCAGCTCAATACTGCGTGCGTTGGGACCCGAGTCGATCATGATGTCGATCTTGAAATCTTCCATCGCGGAGTACAAGTACTCCTCAACAACCGGGCTGAGGCGGTGGATCTCGTCGATGAACAGCAGGTCGTGCGCCTCCAGATTGGTCAGCAGGCCCGCCAGATCAGCCGGTTTTTCAAGCACTGGGCCAGAGGTCGTGTGGATACTGGTGCCCAACTCATTCGCGATGATATTAGCCAGCGTTGTCTTGCCCAAGCCAGGCGGGCCATGCAGAATCACATGGTCTAGCGCTTCTTCGCGTTGCTTGGCCGCCGCCACGAATACCCGCAGGTTTTTCACCACCTTGGGCTGGCCACCGAAGTGGTCGAGCCGTTGCGGCCGCAAGATCTGGTCGTCTTCACCGGGTTGCGCGTTGCGGTCGAGTAGTGCGTTGTGTGACATAAAGGGGCTTGCTGTTAAAGTTACGCATTACTGGACGAACGATTTGGCCCCCGCTGTGGCTTATCGTTTAGTTCTGTGGCCGTCGTGTCGTTTGGCGGCAGATTCTGAGTAATTTTAAGCCATGCCTAAGCGCTTTTACATACTGTTGCTGCTCTTGCTCGGTACGGTCGCTTCTACCACACAAGCCCAGGAACGTGGCCGGATCGTTGGCGACACCGCAACTCAATGGCGCGCTAAAGTCCATCCGCTGGACAGATTCGACCTCATCTTGATGCGCGGCTTCCTGATGACGGGCAATTCGCCTGATTCTGTACCCATTAGGGGCGGGTTTTCAGGCTCTAACTACGTTGGTGGCAGCTATAACTTCCCGTTATTCAGAGACCGCAAACAAGAGGACTTCTTCAAGGCCTTCTGGCTACGCGCAGGTCTGGGGTTCGAGTTTTTCTCATTGAATTACTCCCAGGACGACGGCAAGACATTTCCTTCGGCCGCAGATACGCTGAATTCAGAACGCCAGCGTTTTGACTACATTATGTTAAATTTAGGTTTCGCCTACACGCTGATTAAGGACCGAGAGACGGATCGGGTAACCTCATTCTTCGAGATTGGCACGAGTGGGGGTATCAATATCGGCAGCCGGTACAAAGTCCGTCGCGAGTTTGGCGATCGTGAAGCGCGCATCCGTTTCAACGGTGTCCCAAATACCAACCTCTGGCGGGCGGCGCTTTATTCTCGCGTCACTTACAAATTCCTTGGCTTGTGGGTGCAGTATTCGCTCACGGAGGTCTTCGACCAAGACGCGCGCTACATCAATCAAGCCGGCATCCCCAGCGAGTATCCAGAGCTGCCACACCTCGAGTTCGGCCTCAACGTGATATTCTAGTCGCTGACAGTCAGGGTTATTGTGCGTTTTGTCGTAGATCGGCGCTTAGAACGCAACCTGAGGCTTTGGCATATTTAAGCCGATCCGCTGATTAATGGTCTGAAAGTCGAATTCAACTTTTTGCCACATAATAAGTATTATGTTAAATAGTTACAGTAGCTAAGATACGCCTCTGTTTCTTAGCTTTGGGCGATCCCTAAGCTGACTAGTTGATTACTTACCTTTTTGTGGGCCTGCTCTTTTGCAGCATCTGCTGGCTGCTGGGCTGGGTACTCGTCGCGCCGTTCCGGCTATTGCCAGGCGAACGCTTTGCCGCCGCGCCCGCGGTGGGCTTTCTGGCGTTCAGCACCGCCACCGCCCTACTCTACACGCAGACCTTCACCAGTCTTTGGCTCATCCTAATTGCGGGCATTCTCTTATATGCTCGCTTTGCGAAGCGCAGGCTGCAGTGGCATTTGCCACACATGCTTAAACGTCTGCCGCTCTTGCTGCTCTATGCCTTCGTGAGCATTACATTGGCAATCGCTTTCAGCTACCACATCAATAGCGGTTTGCCATGGGTGGGCCTGGAGTGGTTGCTCGACGACCTGACGTTCTGGGGGCATTTATCAGAAGCACTGAAGGTTGGCGGCCGCGAGACTGCACTCTCTGAGCGTGTCTTTGCCGGACAACCGGTTACTGCAATGCGTTACCATTACGTCGAATTGTGGGCAACGGCTGGCATAACCGCGCTCACCGCCCTGAACCCAAGTATCGTGCTCCAGACGCTTGTGTGGCCGAGTATTGCTGCGATGACGGGGCTGGCCTTTTTTGCACTTTTGAAACGGCTAAGCGGCAGTAACTGGCTGGCCGGGCTGTTCGCACTGCTGGCGATGACCGGACAGTTTTGGAGCGGCTGGATACTGACAGATATGCCTCAGCATGAAGTGCTGGCACAGTATTCGGCCTACCCGATGTGGCAGCCGGTCATGAACAAGCTGAATCTTGGGCTCTGCTTGTTGGTTTGGCTGACCTACGCGCTAATCGAAACACGCTGGTGGCTGATGGCGGCCATCTCAACTGCTTTGGTGGTGGTGCACCCATTTCAGACCTATTACCTAATGGCGGTGTATGCCGGGATGCTCACGCTACATTTTGCGATACATCGTCGCATCTGGCAACCTGGTTTGTTGTTGCTCATCGCGGTGGTGCTGGCTGAGGTATGTATCGTTGGCGGCTACACGTTATTTGATGACTACTCTGCCCCGTACTACGTACTTTCAAACACGGCGGAGGTGCAATCAGATTTCCTATGGCGCTATGCGATGCACGAAACCTGGTTGGAGCTGGTGCGGTCGTTCATCCTGATGTTGCCAGGCGCCTTGTTGCTATTGGGTTGGTTGATCGTGATTTGGCGTAGGACTAGGCTCAACACGCCCGGCAACATTTGGTTGTTGGTGATTGCGATCGGGTTCATTTTCAGTTTGCTTACGACCCATATTCTGCATTATTACTTCACCGAAGGTCATCAATTACTACATGTCATGGGTTGGTTAGTCTTCAGCCTGATCCTGGGCCTGGGCTTGGGGCTCAGCTGGCGGTCACTCTCGTACCTGCAGCGCGCGGTGAGCGTCATTGTGCTGCTCATGCTGGCAGGCTCGTTTACCTGGCGATATACGTATAGCGAATGGCAGCGCTGGCAAGCCTCAAAAGTGCCCTATTCCGCAGCCTACGTTTCAGATGTGCAGGAGTTGGTAAACGACCAGCTGACAACCTCCAGAAGCAAACATACTGTCTTATCAGCCAAACTTGTCACACCCGATCAATACGAACATGGGCCTGTGTTTCCAACCGGGCGTTTCGTGCAAGGACGTTTGATGGGACGATTGGTTGATGCCGGGCCGGTTGTTGATCTGAGTTTACCCTACTGCCGAGACTGCCGCAGTCCTGGAGAGATGCGTGTACATATTGCCTGTATGCGCAACGCTTTTCAAGTCTGGCTCAATGAACAACATCCTGATTATCGCGGGTATTCTGAGGTGAAAAGTCAGCAACTCCAACTCGAGTTCATGCGCGCGTTTGATATCCGCTTGCTCTTCTTATCGACGGGCGATGATCTGCCGGCGGTTTTCGAGCCGTATGTCGCAAAGAGTGTGCAGGCACTGGCTGCGGGCGAGCAGCTGTTTATACTGGAATTCAACGATTGAAGACCGCATGTGCCGCGGCCTTGTCGCGCATCAGCTGCGCTTGTAGGGCGTCAACACCGGCGAAGCGTTTCTCGTCGCGCAAGCGTTTGACGAACTGTATATCAAGCTGCTGACCGTAGAGGTCGCCCTCGAAGTCAAGCAGATGCACCTCCAAGCGCAGCGTTTGGCCGTCGACGGTCGGTCGGTAGCCGATGTTCATCATCGCCGGGTGTTGGTTGAGCGCATCACTGGAGACAAGTACGGCATACACACCGATTTTCGGGATGAGCTTGTGCGGATTGAGCTCGCCCAAATTGGCCGTCGGGAAGCCTAGTTGTCGACCAAGATGGTCGCCGTGTACTACCTCCCCGCTCAGGTTGTAAGGGCGGCCGAGCAGCGTTTCAGCAGTTATGATCTCGCCGGTTTCCAGTGCCTCCCGGATGCGCGAACTACTGACTTTCACTTCATCGAGCACCTGCGCGCTGATCTCACGCACTTTGAAGCCGTGCGCCTTGCCCATGCGTTTCAGCAGGTCGAAATCGCCCTGCCGACTGGCGCCGAACTTGTGGTCGAACCCGATGATGATCTCTGATACCCCGATCCCCTCCACGAGTATCTGTTTAACATAATCCTCAGCGGATAATTGCGAAAAATCTCGTGTGAATGGCATTACGAGATTTTTCGCAA
>CAZTEZ010000195.1:0-6231 GCA_964611815.1 uncultured Bacteroidia bacterium
GTTGCGCACAGCCAGCTGCAGCTGACTGAGACCGAATACCCTTACGCGCTGCGTATGCACGAGGGCTGGCTGTATGTCGGCATCAGCGCCGGCACGCTGGACGGCCGCTTGGTGCGTCTGCAGCCCGATGACCCTGCGACCCTGGAGTCGTTGGGTGCCACCGGACAGTTCCCCGGCGAGCTGATTTTTATCGACGATGTGCAGTACTGATTGTGTATAATTCGTCTCTTAAAGTAGCTGCTGATATTATCGCAAAACGTCTGAACGGCACGCCGCCCTCGCTTGTATTTAAGGTAGATTATAACTTAGAACACAAACAAATACATGTCTGACTTTAGTAACAAACGCGTAGCAATTTTAGCAACCAATGGCGTTGAGCAGTCTGAGATTCAGAAGCCGATGGAGGCGCTGAAGAAAGCCGGTGCACAATATGATGTCTTGGCTCCCACGAAAGAAGCAATCAAGGCCTGGAACGAAGGGAATTGGGGCGAGAGCATCAATGTCGATCATTCGATTGGCGAGGCCAATGCGGATGACTACGATATGGTCCTCCTGCCCGGTGGCACGCTCAACGCAGACCAACTGCGACAAGAAGAGGATGCCATCAATTTCTCCCACGACTTTTTCGTGAAGGGCAAACCCATTGGTGCCATCTGCCACGGTGCGCAGACGCTCATCGAAACCGGTATGCTCAAAGACCGCCGCATGACCTGCTACCCAGCAATTTCAACTGACGTTCAGAACGCAGGTGCCATCTACGAGAACAAAGAACTGATCGTCGACAAGGGCCTCGTAACCAGCCGCCACCCCGGCGACTTGGATGCCTTCTGCGACAAGCTCGTCGAAGAGCTGGAAGAGGGCAAGCACGAAGCCCTGAAAGCGGAAAACCGCTAAGCTAAGCTTACAGCGTAAAAGACTGAAGGCGAGCCTGATGGCTCGCCTTTTTCGCATGCAGCCTGGGTCAGACACACCGCCAGAGCTCATCTGTACAATCGACCAATTTCTGAGGGAGATTGTTTTTTACCAATCAACCGTGGTCTCGACCCCATTCGAAGAAACGTTCAATCCTGAAAATCCCGCCCCCCCCAATCCTGGAAATCCTGGTTCTACCTCAAAACGTCGTGCTGATACTCAGCGTCGCACCATTGGCGGCGGGGAGGATCCGGCAGACACCGCCCACGCAGATGATGCCCTCGCGCTGGCGAGCGTAGCCCGCTGCGATGCGCGTGCCCTCGAAGTTGTAGCCCACCTGCCCACCGAAGTAGTGCAGACGGCGATCGGGGTCCGCGTTGCCGTAGTTCCACTCGTCCCAGACGGCGAAAAACCAGTGCGGCGCAATGGTGTACTCCGCCATCAGCATCGCCCAGGAGCCCTCGTTGCCGTCGGGGCCTTCGTCTTCTTCGGCATAGAGGTGCTGCGCCTGCAAGTGAAGCGAGCGCCGCTTTTTCATGCGGATATAGCCGTCGAAAATCGCTGTGTGCACCGTGGGCGTGCCCGTGCCGATACGCGAAAGCTCCAGATTCACCTTAGCCCAAATGTACATCAGGCTCATCTTGAATTTCCGCGACAGTTTTTTCGTGACGTTGATGTTCAGGTCGCGGTAATACACCTCATCGCCGGGGGTGAACAGCTCCGAACTGGCGTATTCGAGGTCTTCCGCCAAGCCACTGGTGTCACGTTTGAGTGAGAAGATATTCGAGAAGTTTACGGCGATGTCCATCCCATATTTGCCCCCCAGCGCCGACCCGCGTGGGATGTTGTAGACCACATCCGCCTGCAGCCCGAGCTCGCCGTTGGGGGCCGTGGCGTACAGATAAAGCGTCTGCAAGCGATACGTGTGCTGTTGGGCGAGTGGCGGCAAAAAGTTAATCGGCACCTCGTTAAACGCGAAATCGGCGTTGCGGGCCGAACGGAAGTCCATGTTTTCCAGGCGCTTGGCACTCACCGTAACGCCCAGGCCCCGCTGAGCGTAGGTCGCCGACAGCAACATGCCCGAGCCGCGGTTGTAGTGGTAAAACTCGTCGAACAGCAGGTTGTACTCTGCCGGATCATTCACCTTCTGCGCGTATTCCCCGAAGAGCGAGAATTTGCCGTAGCCCAGATTGAAGCGCCCGCCATACATGGCCACGTTTTCGGGCAGGACCAGTTCCGGGTTATCGTCTTCCAGGTAGCGGCTCACAAAGCTGCCGCCAATATTGAACGTCAACTTTGAAGCGAGAGCGGAGTCGATAAGCGAAGGCAAGTTCACCTCCAGATCGCCGCCCCGCACGATACCAGGCGCGACATCCCAGTACAACCGTTGCTTGCCAATCAAGCCTTTCACGGTGATGGCATCCAGAATCCGCCCTTTGGCCATGAAGCCGTCGATGGCGTTGTCCGTACCCAGCAGCGGTTCCCAATAGGCCCGCAGCGTCATGCCGGAGCCGAATTGCTCGTAAAAATGCCCAGCCGTCACCTCGAAGTCATCCGTTCGGTAGCTCACGAAACGGTTGGCGATGCCCTGTCCGCTGTACTGCTGACTAAACCCCAGCAACGGGTTCTGGTAGGCCTCGTAGCGCAAACCCGCTGCAAAATTGCCGGCCGTGTAGTTCACCTGCGCATAGGCGTTGTACAGGAAATCTTCCGGCACTTCCTGCGTGCCGATGATGGTATCGTCGATGTAATACTGCGCATCCAGCTGTACGTTGCCGCTCACCCGACCGAGTTTCGAGAGGTCGAAATTCGCCAGCTTCTCGCCCAACTGGGCGGAGGCAATCAGCGGAAACAGCAGGCAGCAGCAGAGTAGCAGTCGGCGCATAAGCGTGAAGATGTAAGAGTGTCAAAACTAGTGTTTTTTGATTGACGAATCGAATTGCAGCTGCAGCAGCTTGGGGGTAGTCAAATTTTCCCGAACAAGCCTTGTACTTTAGCCTTTGTGAATACCGAGCAAACTTACCGTGGCAGAGGTGCGCAACACAACCCCGCCAACCGCTTCGAGACGCGCACATTCGAGCAGTCGGAGTGGGAGGCGATTGACGAGGATATCGACCGCAGCCCAAAAACCGAGCTGATTCCCACCTACCCGAAAACGATCGTCAACCCCGTGCCGAGCCCGGATATCGGTCCTGCCCTCTCGCTGAACGCGTATCAGGGCTGCGAACACGGCTGTGCGTATTGCTACGCACGCAACGCCCACGAATATTGGGGCTACAGCGCGGGCGTTGATTTTGAGCAGAAGATCCTCTACAAGCCCGAGGCGCCTGAATTGTTGCTGGACTATTTCCGCAAAGTGAAAACGGTGCAGGCGATTTCGATGAGCGGCAACACCGACTGCTATCAGCCAGTCGAGCGCGAGTTGCAGCTCACCCGGCGGCTACTCGAATTGTTTCTGGAGCACCGCCATCCGGTGGGGCTCATCACCAAAAACGCGCTCATTCTCAGAGACCTCGACCTGCTGTCGGAGCTGGCCAAAGACGATCTGGTGCATGTCTACCTCAGCCTGAACACCCTCGACGAGCAGGTGCGCCGCAAAACCGAGCCAAGAACAGCCAGCGTCAAACGCCGATTGCAGGCCATCGAAAAGTTGAGCACAGCCGGTGTGCCGGTCGGCGTGATGGTCGCCCCCATCATTCCAGGGCTAACGGTTGATGCCGTGCCAGGCGTGCTGAAGGCGGTTGCAGAAGCCGGCGCGCGCAACGCGGGCTACACAATGGTACGCCTGAACGGGCAAGTGGCCGAGATTTTCACGCGCTGGCTGGAGAAGGCTTTTCCGGATCGCGCGAGCAAGGTCATCAATCAAATCAAATCCGTACACGGCGGGCAAGTCAACGATAGCCAGTGGGGTCGGCGCATGAAAGGCGGCGGCGAGTTGGCAGAGGTGGTCGCGGATCTGTTTAAGCTCTACAAACAGAAGTACTTGCCCAATGCTGGCTTGCCGCCCTACAACACCAAATTGTTCAGACGACCAGGCCCAGGCGGGCAGGGCTCGCTGTTTTAATCGGCATTAAGGAATTGGTAATCGCACCCGGCTTCGTAGTTTTGCAGCGTGAACGAACAGGCCATCGTCCAATTCATCTTCGTGTTTTTCCCGAGCATCATCGTGCTCATCGGGCTGGTGATGGTCATCAAGGGCATCACAAGCTATTTGCATAAACGCCAGGTCGTTAAGCACAAAATCGAGGTCGTGGGCGAGCTCCTGCGGTACGAAGAGCACCGCCGTCGCAAGCAAGTGCGCTATTCGCCGGTGATTTCGTTCGTGCTGCCCGATGGCAGCGAGGGCGAGTTCGTTGGGCGCGTCTCGCTAAACGAAAAGGACTGGCCCGAAGGTACCCAGGTGCCCGTACTGGTGGACCCCAAAGACCCTGAGCGCTCGCTGATCCGCGACTGGTGGCAAATCTGGTTCTGGCCGGTCTTTCACCTGAGCATCGGCGGCATCACACTGGGCATCGGCCTGTGGGTGGGCATCACGTTCTTGCAGTGGCTGGGCTGGATTTGATACCGACGGCAAGGGGGGCGAATTTATTCCCGGAGTTTTCGTAGGTTGGCCGTATGCGGCGAAGTTTAAGTCTTCTCATGCTGCTGTTGCCGTTCTTCGGCTTCGCGAACCACTTTGTGGGGGGGCAGCTTTATTGCTATGCGACCGCGGATGATAATCTGCAAAAGCAATTTCGTGTCAGACTTTTGCTGATCTCGGATTGTGATGCCGACGATGCGAACATCATCTACGAAAACCCACTCTCGAAGCTGAGCTTTGCCAACTTAGACTACCCGGTGTACGATTCGACAATCACTTCGGATAGCAGCGACTGGACGCTGATTGAAAGTGGCCAGTTCAGGAGTGCCAGTTATGGGTACTGCAATGGCGTTGCCACTACTTGCGATACATCCGCTTCAGCGAACCTTGGCTTTCAGTCAGCATTATGGGAGGGCATCGTGCGGTATACATCCTCTGGTGCCGGTAGGATGCAAGTCACTTATCAGGCTTGTTGCTACTACAATGGCTTGGCACAGATTATGTTGCCCGCGCAAACCGATTTCATGATGCAGGTTGCCTACGAACCCGGGGTGGACGCAGTTGACCGATACACGCCTCGCATCAATTTGCGCGCCTGTCTGGGACAGACCATGGCGATGAACCTGGATCTGAAGCCCTATTTCCAGTTCGTAGAGCCGGTGAGCATTCGCGAGGAAGAAGCCAGCCCGGCGTTAAACTACGATTACAAACACCCTCTCAGTGCTGCCCAAATAGATACGATATTGATATTTGGTCCTTCTATGCCGAATTGGGGCATCTTGCAGATAACACCAAGCTCGCCGGAGCTGGGCTTAGTTGCGATTGAAACCGGCGACTCAACCTCGTTCTTTGGTTTCGTCCCTAGGTGCTATACCGAGCATGTCATTTTTGCACAGCCTTGCTCAGATGTGCAAGCTGCTGACTTCGCCGCCTCTCCCTTTATTAATGCACAAAGTGACACCACTAATCTGGCGCTCTACAGCGGTGGCGACTCCCTCATTTTCAGTGGGCTTGGCGAAAATGATGAAGTAGTTAGTCGTATGGACTTCAAAGAGAGCAACTATGGTCAAACCCTGGCGCAAGGGGATAGTATCTATCGCATTTTGAACCAAGACCTTATAAATTCCGACCTCTATTACCCCATCATATTTGAGGTGATACCTGAGGACACAGGTGGATGTACCTATCGGAATCAGGCGTTTTTCGTGCGCTGGTTTCAGGATTATGATCCCAGCGGGCGAGGGGAGTTGTCTTCAAATACCATCCGTCTGTTTCCGAACCCTACTGATGACGGCCTTCTACAAATTGATACTGAGGAGGCTGCGATACTAAAAGCCATTGATGTTTATACACCCGACGGGCGAAAGCTACAGCAACGGCGATTCGATGCTCCCAGAAAGGCGGCCCAGCTAAACCTGCCAGACACGCCCGGCATTTACTTCTTGGACATCCAGACCACGCAAGGCCGGGTCGTCAAACGGGTTGTGCGTCAATAGCTCCACAGACCAACTCAGTTGATCACGGCATCTTCGGGCGGGGCGTGCTTCCAGCGCTTGTGCGACCACAGCCAGGGCACCGGGTCGCGGCGGATTTCCGCCTCCAACATCTGCACGTGGCGGCGGGTCAGCTCGCCCTCTGGTAGTTCGCGCGGCTGGTCCGTGACGAGTTCGACGTGTATCTCGTAATACCCCCGTTTAACCAGCCGTATGCTGCCAAACACGACAGGGATGTCGTGCTGT
>CAZTEZ010000196.1:0-1547 GCA_964611815.1 uncultured Bacteroidia bacterium
GGCGCTGGTGGCGGCGGTGCCGGTCGTAATGGCGGCGGTGGCGGCGCTGGTGGTTACGGCGGTGGCGGCTCAGTTGGTGTTTATGTTTGGGACAATGGTGCGAATGGCGAAATCGTAGACTGTCGCATTAATTCAGGCCTTGGTGGTACTGGCGGCCTTGGTGGCAATGGATCAAACGGCGCCGGAGACCCCGGAGCAAATGGTGCAGACGGTTTGGAACTTGACGACTCTTTCTTCTTCGGGCTTTTCCCGGATCCGAATGCATCTGATGGTGGCGACGGCGGCGGCGGCGGCTCTTCTGGCGACGGCGGCAATGGCGGCGCTGGTCGCGGTGGCGACAGCTGGCCGATTGTTGTAGAAGCCGGGCCTGCTCCTGCATTAATCACAACCTCAGGCACACCGCCTTGCCCGATCGAGCCCGCAGGTGGCAACGGTGGCAACGGTTTTGGCGGTCGCTTTGGTGGCAACTTTGGCCCTTGTGGTTTGGTGCCCAACGACCTTTACGTCTTCGATGTCACGCACCTCGATGGTTGCACCGACTCGGAGATTATTCTTGCACAATCGAGTGGCCCCAATGCTGATTGGGACACCCCGGGTGCTGTCACGCTACAGTCAAGCGCTAACACTTCAGTCGTTTATTATCCAAATACAGGTTGGCAAACCATCTCGCTTGACGGGTCAGGTTTCGGTAATCAGGATGTTGACTTCGCCCGCTTTGTAGATATCTACCGCCAACGTGAACTGCATACGATTGATGCGATTCAAAATTCGATTGGTGCTGTTGATACGATTTGCCAGGCTGAAGCGCTGACGTTTGTATCGAACATCATCCCTGGCATCTACGACGACTCCAATACACTCGCATATGAGTGGAGCTTCCCCGGGGGCACGGACGTGAATGGCAACCCCATTTCGCCGGCCGTTCGCGCAGAAGCTGACCCCTCAGAGTTGGTTTATTTTTACACGCCCGGCACGTATACGATTACACTACGCACACTCCATAACTGTTGCGGCTGGTCGCGTCCGATTGAATACACAGTGGAGGTTTTGGGTGCACCCACCGCGGCGATCAACGGCCCCGATGAGGTGTGTATTAATGGTGCGGCGACGTTTAATGCCGTCCAAACCAGTACACCGCTGGTTGGGCCCGACCCTTCTTACCGCTGGTTCGTTAACTGTAGCCAGGTGCAAGACTGGACGGCGACCTCACTCGGTGGCGATGTCTATACCAACACTGGCCTGCAAGATGGCGATCAAGTGACGGTTCAGATCCGATACAAGGCACCTTATGAGTGTACGTTTGCAGACGCTTGTACGAGCCCCACTGGCATGCCAGAAGGCTCTCCGGTATCTACAGCCTCTCGCACAATTACGATCACGGACTCATCTGAGGCAGGCATTGCATTCCTCAGCGGCAACCCAACGGTTCAGCTCGACAGCATCTGCTCTGGCGATCAGGCGGACCTCGGACTGATTAACTACCTCGGAGATATCCAATGGCAACGCGGTGCGACGGCTACCGGTCCTTATAATGACATTACCGGCGG
>CAZTEZ010000196.1:1557-6228 GCA_964611815.1 uncultured Bacteroidia bacterium
CGGTGTGCTTGATGATGTTTCTATTCTTGGCCTGCAACCCACCACGGATAACTTCTTCCGCGCGGTGGTGACCAACGGCGGCTGCCCGCCCGATACGTCTAATGTTCTTGAGATGCGCATTGAACCCGGTGCCATAGGCGGCATTGCAACCGTTGCACCTGCAGACGATACGATCTGCCCGGGCGAAGATGCGGCCGTTTCTCTGGCTGGTTTCACTGGCACGATCGAATGGCAAACGACCACAGACCCTGCTCTCAGCAGCTGGACGACGACCGGCCTGACTGCACCCAATACGACCTTCACAGGTCTGACGCAAACTACATACGTCCGCGCACGCGTGACCAACGTCGGTGACTGCCCTATTGCATTCTCTACGGTTGATACGATCCGCGTTGTGCCTGAGCCGATTGCCGGTTCTATTGTCGCCAACCCCGCGAACATCTGCGGTGGCCAAACCACGACACTGACCCTCACCGGTTATGCGGGTGATTCGATTCAATGGCAGCAACTGGTTGGCGGTGTCTGGACGGATGTCGGCACAAACAGCGATACCTATGTTTCCGGTCCGCTGCCGAGCGATGCGAACTTCCGCGCGCTGGTCTTCCGCGAGGGTTGCGGCCCTGTGGCAACACCTGTGCAGCTTATTTCTGTGATTCCTGGCACGGTGGCCTCTGTTTCGGCTTTCGCCAACCCCACTACGATTTGCGAGGGTGAGAATATCACCTTTACAGCGAACCCCTCAGGTTTGGCGACTTCGCCCAGCTTCCAGTGGTTCCTCAACGGTTCTCCCGCTGGTGTCGGCAACACCTTTAATACCACGACGCTTGCCGACGGCGACTCTGTTTTTGTTGAAATGACAACAGGTGGCGCTTGCGGTACGGGCTCGTATCAGTCGAATGTGATTTATCCGACGGTCAATCTTACGCCGAGCATCAATATCACGAATCCGATTGCAGGTTCTTGTGATGGCGACTCGCTCCAGTTCGTTGCAGTAATCGACACACCCGCAACGATCAATTGGCAGATTAACGGCTCTGCGATCGGTGTTCTGGATGACACGCTGCACACGAACATCTTCGACGATGGCGATGACGTAAGTGCGATTGCGGTTACGGCTCTGGGTTGTACCAGCGCAGTTTCAAATATCATCCCGGTCAATCTTGCGCCGGTAGGCACTGTGAACATCGCAGCTTCTGCCACGGATATTTGCCAAGGTGAGCAAGTTCAATTCGTAGCGACGACAACCAGCGCCGGTCCAAGCCCGACTTACACTTGGCAAGTAGACACCGGCCTCGGCTTTGACCCTGTTGCCATTGGCTCGGCCCCGACCTACACTACCAGCCTCGCTGAAGATGGCTGGGTGTATCGTGTATCGCTGACAACAGCATCTGGCTGCACAGGTTCGGGCTCGGTCTCGAATCCCATCGCGATTACGGTTGGTGAGTATCCGACCGTTAACATCACATCGTCGACAGATACCATTTGCGATGGTGGAAGCGTGACTTACACGGCCACACCGGTCGCAAACGCCGGTTCATCGCCCACTTACACCTTCCGTGTAAACGGCGTGGTGGAACAGAGTGGTGCTTCGAATACTTATACTTCCAGCAATCTGGATAACGGGGACATTGTCTCGGTTGCGATCACCTCGACGGATGGTTGCACAGGACCGGTTTCGATTGCGACTGCACCAACGCTGGTTGGCATTCCGAACCCGGTGGCAGAGCTCACACTCTCAGACAACCCCTCGTGTGCAGCAGATACAATTACCGCCATTGCTACTTCGGCAACTGGCTTGCTTCCCAATCCGGTTTACAACTTTATTTACAACGGTACGAGCGTTCAGTCGGGTGCTTCAGCTACACTGGAGTTCCCGTCACCGGTTGTCCCCACGGTTAACAATGGCGATGTAATTCGTGTGGAGCTGAGCAACACCTTGGGCACTTTCACCTGTTCTGCTCCTGTTTCAATTACACAGAACACAACCATTGTTCGCTCGCCGACACCGACGATTACCATTACAGCATCCAGCACGGATTTCTGTGAAGGTGAACTTGTGAACTTCCAGGCGACGACCACCAACGCGGGTGCCAATCCGACAATCGACTGGTTAGTCAATGGTGCGATTGCTCAGTCCGGTGGATTCAACTTCCCGACAACTACGCTCAATGATGGCGATCAGGTTGTTGCGGTACTGGATGCCTCTGCCGTTTGCGGTTCCTCTACTCAAACGTCCAATGCAATTAACGTCACGGTTCGTCCGACGCCCACGGTTGTCGCAAACGCTGCACCGGGTACAACGATCTGTGATGGCGAGACCGTGACCTTTACGGCCACGCCTACCAATGCCGGTGCATCGCCGACATACGTCTGGCGCCTAAATGGTGCTGTTGTCGGCAGTGGTCCGTCTTATGTTTCAAGCACGCTGAACGGTGGCGACAACGTAACGGTGACCGTTACGTCGACCTTCGGTTGCTCTGGGCCTGCTTCTGTTAGCCCGCCGCTGACAATGACGGTGAACCCGCAGCCGAACATCACGTTGAATGCTGCGCCTGGTACGACAATTTGCGCTGGTCAGAACGTCAACCTGACGACCACGCCGGTGCTGCCGGGTGCCACTTTCGAATGGTTCCTCAACAGCAACCCGATTGCTGGTGTCACGACAGGCGGTTACAGCACGAACACGCTGACTGACGGCGACAACATCGCGGTGCGCGCCACGGCCCCCAGCGGTTGTGTGAGTAATCTCGATGATCTCACATTTACAGTAGCGCCTGCGCCGACGGTCAGCATTACGGCTTCGACTACCACAGCCTGCGACGGCCAGAGCGTGAGCTTCACAGCCACACCGGGTGGTGGTGCAACCAGCCCGACCATCGACTGGTTTGTGAACGGCGTGCTGGTGCTGAGCGGTTCGTACACGTATAACACTTCAACGCTGAACGACGGCGATCAGGTGCAGGCCGAAATCACGTCGAACAGCGGTTGCGTGGGGGCTACGGCGCTTTCGAACACCATCACGATGAACATCTTGCCGGACCCGACGGTTACGATCACTGCCGCGCCTGGCTTGACGATTTGTAACGGCGAGACCATCACCTTCACGGCCAACCCCACCAATGGCGGTGCGTCGCCGACTTACGTCTGGCGCGTCAACGGCTCGGTGGTGAGCAACGGGGCGACTTACGTCTCGAACACACTCGCCAATGGCGATAACGTGACTGTCGAAATTACATCTACTGACGGCTGTAACGGCCCGGCTTCGACCAGCGCCCCCGCGCTAGTTAACGTAAGCCCGACGCCGAGCGTCACACTGAATTCATCTGCCGGTACTTCCATTTGTGTAGGCCAAACGGTGAACCTCACGGCCTCGCCCACAACGCCAGGTGCGACATACAACTGGTTCCTGAACGGTAACCCGGTACCGGGTGCAGTTGGTGGTGGCTATACAACTGATACGATTAACGACGGCGACGTGATTGGTGTGCAGATTGTCTCTGCGGCCGGTTGTGGTGGCAATATCGACGAGCTGACCTTCAGCGTTGCGCCTCCGCCGAGCGTTACGATTACGTCCACGACGACCACCGCCTGTGATGGCCAAAACGTAACCTTCTCAGCCACACCGGGTGGCGGCGCATCTAACCCGAGCGTCGATTGGTTCGTGAACGGTGCCTTTGTATCTGGCGGTACGTTTACTTACACAACGAACACGCTCAACGATGGCGATGTCATACAAGCTGAGGTGACCTCAAACGCCGGTTGCGTTGGTGCGACGGGTCTCTCGAACACCATCACGATGACGATTCTACCGGATCCGACGGTTACGATCACAGCCGCGCCTGGCTTGAACGTTTGCCAGGGCCAGCCCGTGACCTTCACGGCCAACCCGGTAGATGCCGGCACATCGCCCGTATTCAGCTGGAGCCTGAACGGCACGGTAGTCGGGTCGGGAGCGTCTTATGTACTGAACACGCCGACCAACGGCGACCAGGTCGAAGTCAGTGTGATTTCGACGGCTGGTTGCTCTGGTGCCGGTTCCACCAGCCCGACTTCGGTCGTCACGGTGAACCCCACGCCGGTGGCCAGCATCAACCAAACGCCGGCAAACCCTGTGTGCGCAGGTGCGCCCATCAACTTCGAAGCCTCACCGTTGGGTGGTGGCAATACGTACGAGTGGTTCGTCAACGGCACGCTGCAAGGCGCTGCGACCACGGCGAACTTCAACTCGTCTACGCTGAATGACGGCGACGTCTTGACGGTGCAGATCACTTCTGCTGCTGGCTGTAGTGGCCCGCAATCTGAAGCGGATCAGACCGTTGTGATCGAGCCCGCACCGACCGTCACGATCACCGCGAGCAGTACGAACATCTGCCCGGGTGAAACGGCCCTCTTCACCGCCACGCCGAACCCGACTTCACCGACGCCGTCTATCGTGTGGCGCGTGAACGGCAACCCGGTGGCAACTTCAGGCTTCACGTACAGCTCCAGCACCCTTGCCGATGGCGATGTGGTGGATGCAGTCGTGACTTCGCCTGCCGGCTGCTCTGATCCGGGCTCGATCTCGAACGACATCACGATTAGCGTTCTGCCTGAGCCCAGCGTGACGATCAACGCCAACCCGGGCCTGACGGTTTGCGCCGGCACGCCCATCACCTTTACGCCGACGCCGAC
>CAZTEZ010000197.1:0-6215 GCA_964611815.1 uncultured Bacteroidia bacterium
GCCGAAGCACTTTGGCCGCGCTTTTGCTTAACTTTAGGTGATGGCCCTACAAGACATTGACCAAAACCTCCAGCGCCTGCGCGATTTACTCAGTGGCGACGACAACAAGCGTTACGCCTCTGCGATTCACGAGCGCCGTGTGCAGGAGCTCAACAAAACGATTCGTTACGCGGACAAAAAACTTCAGAGTCAGAAAAAGGCGCGCAGACGTAATCAACGGCTACTGATTCCCATTGGCCTGTTTCTGGTCATTGCCGCCATTTTGTCGCTTCCCGGCATCGTATCCGGATCAGCTTTGTATATACTTTCAGCTTTTGCTGGATTTTTCGGGCTCGGACTGATTCTCGACTCGATCGGCAAGAATCCGCTGCAGGATATGCGCAAGGAGATCGACAAGCTCCACCACAAATTGCAGTCGCTCAGCACGAAGAATACTTCTAGCAAACGCCTTGAAAAAGAGGTCGTTAACCTACGGGTGCACAAAGCGAAAAAGAATCGCGTAATTGCTGGTGTGGCCTCCGAGTTAGCCGCTCGGCTCGACATCCCCGTCTCTCTCTCGCGTTTTTTGTGGGTCATGTTCCTGATGTTCTCGGGTGGCGCCGCCATTTTCGTGTACTTTTTGGTGCTTTTTGTCATGCGCATTTTCCCGAGTATTTTCGATGATAGCCCTGCACCCAAACGACTGAAAGGCCCGACTGATACCAGTCGAAACAAGTGGAGCTAGGTACTTCATTAACACCTCTTTAAGATGGCAGTTAAGCTTAATTTTCAGCGACTTGGCGACGGTCCACCGCTGGTCATCCTGCATGGTCTCTTTGGCTCGCTGGACAACTGGCGCACCCTCGGCAAACGCTTTGCCGAGCGCTGCACGGTTTACCTCGTCGATCAGCGTAATCACGGCCGATCGCCTCACGCTGAGCCACATAGCTATGCGGCGATGGCGGAGGATTTGCTGCAGTTTCTGGCTGATCACGAGATCGACCGAGCGCCTATCATCGGCCACTCGATGGGCGGTAAAACGCTTCTGCAGTTCGTTACTCAACACGCGGATCGCGTGCAAACGGCCATCGTTGCCGACATGGCCGCCCGAGCCTATGAGGGAGGGCACGACAACATCATTGCGGCATTGCAAAGCGTTGACCTTGAGGTGGCTGAAGAGCGAAAAGATGTTGACCTTCAGTTGAAAGACGCGGGCATCACAGTGCCAGGCATTCGGATGTTTTTGATGAAAGGCCTCACGCGCGAGAAAGATCGTTTTCGCTGGCGCTTTAACCTGGATCTGATTGATACTCAGTACAACGAGCTGCAAAAGTCGGTCGAACTTGACGGACCGTACGATAGCAAGTTGCTGATGCTCAGGGGAGAGAACTCCGATTACATTTCGGATGCAGACGCCTTCGAAATGCAGCAGCATTTTTCGGATGCGAACTTAGTCACCTTGGAAAACGCAGGCCACTGGCTGCACGCCGATGCGCCCGACGCGTTCGCTGAGGCGGTCGAACGAGCGATCTGAACGCTGAAACCTTCACGCGCTGACCGCTTGCGTCGCTGCCAGTTGCTGGGTTGCCAACTCCTGGATGTCCAGCAGGATCGGCTCAAGCGCTTCGATGTCAAGCTCTTGCAGCTTACGCTCGAATCGGCGCACCGGTGTCTGGAGTGTTTCCCAATCCGTGCGACTGAGGTAGGCTTTCAGCAGTTGCAGCGGTGTGAAGAGCGCGTCGTAATCGCCGCGTGAGAGGCTGACATGCAGCTCGTTAACCAATGGCAACAAAAGCTGCAGAAATTGTCTCGATGGTGCAGACTGCCCAGTCTGCGACTGAGTTGAAGCTACAGGCTGGACAAGTGTGGGCGTCAGACGATAGTTGGTGCGGGGCGAGGACACGTGCTGCGGCGGCTCGTCTTCATTCCGACGGAGGCTGTGTTCGTCCAGTTCAAGTAGCTCAAACAAGCGCTTGATATTTAAGGGCTTGCTCATCCAGCCTGCAAGTCGCCGCTCGGTTTTGTGCTCTAGTTCCACCTGCGTTTTGGAATACCCGCTAAGCACCACCAGCTTTGCTTCGGGCTGCACTTCTCGTAGCTTTTGAATCACCCGATCAGGTTCAACGTCAGGGAGTTGCCAGTCCATGAACACGAGATCGAATGATTGCTGCTGAGCGCTTCGCAATGCAGCGAGACCGGAGTCTACGATAAGCAGCTCGAAACGGTAGGGCGAAAGCTGTTGCCGAATGGCGGTCGCTGAAAAGGGTTCATCTTCAACCAGTAAGGTGCGAATATGCGCAGCCTTATCGGCGGTGTGTGTACTAGGTGCTTCCAACACGCCTTTTAAACTGCTCAATAGCGCCTGGCGATGCGCCGGCAAGTTTGCAGCGCCTTCAATCTGGAGCGAGATCGGAATGGCGTTCTCAATGGCGTGCAAAAGCTCGCGCTGTGTACTGGAGAGCAAAGCGGCAGGGTCGTACAGGATGATATCATAACCCACAGGATGGAAGTCTGGCGCCAATTGCGGGCGGTGCAAAACGGTGGCGCCCAGTGCTTTCAGCTCTCGTTCAAGCGTTTGCGTATAATCACCGGCAGGCAGCGCGAGTAAAACCAGTCGGTTATTCAGTAGTTGTTGCTTAGGTGTTTTGGCCTTGACAGCCAAGCCTTTGCAGGAAAGTCGGGCCAGCGTCCCGGCGTGGTCGCGCGGCTCTAGCCTGAGCGACCAGCCGTGTTGCTCAAGCACCAGGCCCACCGAGCGAAGACCTTTGCTGCCAGCACGTTTGCCACGGATGTCATGCCCTTCATCTTCTGGTAAGTGGATGGCACCGCCGATGCTCAGGCCTTCGTCTGTCACAGTCGCTTGCAGTTCGCCTTCAACGGATACAAAGTCCACACAGACATCCCCGCTCGGACTGTATTTCAGGCTGTTAATCAGCAAGTTATTGAGCACTTGCGAGAAAGCCGCGACAGGCACCTCGGTACCGACTACACCATCATCGCAGTGCACCCAAAACCGAAGACGCGCCGCTGAAAAGGCCGGCGCAAATTGCTCGGCCAAGCGTTTGGCGTAATCACCAAGGGGCTCAGTCAAGTTTGCATCTACCTGATCAGCAGACAGTTGCTGTTGCAACTGCAGCTCAAGGCTGCGCAGCTGCGGCTCCAGCATGCGGTGCGCGTCTTCTGGCAAATACTGTTTAAGGGTCGGCAGCAGCGCCTGCAGCAGGTTCTTTGCGTCGTGCACGACGTGTTCCACGAGCTGCGTTCGCGTTTCAGCTTCAGTCTGATCTGCCTCCAGCGCTTTGAGTAGCTCTTGCGCGGCGGCACGCTCAGCTTTCGGCAAACGTGCAAACAATCGCCTCAGCGCCTCAAGCGGCTGCTTATTCATCGCTGCCGGGCGTAATTTTGCCGTCCGTAGCAATCGTCCAACTCGGCTGGCCAACGTGTGGCCCCTTGGCTTTCAGAGTGTAAGGGCCCTCGCCACGGACGACAAAGCGCAGCCACTGCATCTCGTCGCCACCGATGCGGTCAATGCGAATCCAGTTGAGCTTTTGCCCGGGTGCAGCCTCGCTCATGCCGAGATCGGGGTTCTGGATAGCCGCTCGAGCAAACACTTCAGCCCCTTCGAGGTTAAACTGCAATGGCGGGTTCAAATGCGCATCGACGTCGTGTTTCAGGTGCGTTGCCAGCAGACCAGTGTTGTGTACGCGCAGGTCGATTTGGCGTAGGTCGTCGCCCAAGTCCGTGATTGTCAAGCTGTCGACGGTTAGGCGGGGCAAGCGTTCGGCGAAGTAGATCATGAAGCCGAGGTTGCGGTGCGCTTCTTCCAAAATGAGAAAGCCGGGCGTGTCGCGGGTGTAGTTTTTCTTGAAACCGCCGACTTCAATCTTGCCGTAATGCGGGTGGTCGACGGGCGTCCAGTCCACGAAAGCGTCCTCGAACAAGAGGTCGCGGTCGAATGCAAAGGCCTTGTCTTGGCTGGCCCAATAGCCGTCATCATGCTCGTGGTGCATGCCGTAGGCCGTCCACAGCTCGCCGGTGAAAGCCACGATGCCGCGCGCGCCGTGCATCCAGTCGCTTTCGCCACCGTAGACGTTGTACAGGTCTTCAGCTGTATTCATGTACTTCCAGCCGGGGATTAGGTGCGGCACTTGTTCGCCGATTTTGTCGTAAACCGCCTGGTCGGTCGCATTGTACTTGCTGTCGCCATCGACGTTGCCGGGGCCGTAAAGCATCATCCCGGCCGTGTTGTGGTAGGTGATGGCCCCCGCGATATTTGGGCGGGCTGTTATGAAATCGGCCACAGCACGCGTTTCGGGCAGGCTGAAGGGATACTTGAACGCCCCACGCTGGATGTGATTGGGCTGCCACCACCAGCCCCAATCGCGGTTGGGATCGGTGTAGCCGGTGCGGTCTTCGTTGATGAGCCCATCGCCATCGTTGTCGATACCCTCCCAGCCGAGCAGTTCGTAGTTGCCCTTTTCGCGGCCCTCGGCTTTCACCAACTGACGCGGTTCGGCGGGGTTGATACGGTAAGGCCCGTTTTTGACGCGGCGGCGCATCATGGAGATGTGCCCGTCGCCATCGAGGTCGTCGAAGCCGTCCTCGTCGAATTGCCCATCGCGGTCATCGTCAACCGGTTGCGTGCCCGAGCGCGGCGAGTGCATCGTGTTCGGCTCGTGCATGTAATGATTGCGGCCGTCGGGGTTAATGGTGGGCAGGAAGTAGAAGGTCGTGCTGTCCACTAAGCGCTGAATGCGAGCGCTTTGGCCGTACATTTCCGTCAGATACCACGCGAAGTAGAGCGTGACTTCAGAAGCCTGAATCTCGTTCGAGTGAATGTTGCCGTCCACATAAAACGCGGGCTTAGTTTCGGGCGCGCCGGTGCCGGGGTTCGTGATGGTCAGTACTGGAATCGGTCGGCCTTCACGACTCTTGCCGGCGCTACTGTAGGCAGCGATTTCGGGGTGGCCGGCGGCGATTTTCTGGCACAACGCCGCGAGGCCTTCGCTGTCGTAATAACGCTGCCAGTTGATGTCAACCACAGGGTTCACAGGCGAGCCGGCTGCAGGAAACAGCTGCGACCTTGTCTGTGCGCGAACGTCGTTTGCACGAAGCAATAAAAGTGAAAACGTTAAAATCAGAAAGAGGTGGGGAACCCTTAGTCGCATAGGTGGCTTTTTTATGTATCTAGAGTTGTGTCTGCTGTTGCTGACAATTTACTATTTCTTTATGACCTCCATGACCCCCTCTCGATTGATTCTGCTTTGCAGTCTACTCCTTTGTGCGCTGCCGGTTGTTGCGCAAGACGCATATCAGCCCGACAGCCAACCGCCCGCTACAAAGAGCAACGAAATTCCTGAAATAGATAAGCGTAAGTGGCACGTCGGGCTGAAGCTTGGTTTTGGCGTCCCGATCTATCGCGGTACGCCCGTCGACCGTCCGACTTATGCCATGGGCTTCCACGCGGCGATTCACTACCGCCATGAACTCAAGCACGGCTTTTCGATTCAGCCGGAGCTCTATTACCACCGCAAAAACGCGGGTGCCATCTACACCGAACGCTCTCAGGGCGATTCGCTACTACCGGTGGCTGGTACAGACGTTTACACGACTTTCGATCAGGAGGTGCGCAATGACACTGAGCTGTCGTTCGATTATTTCGAACTACCCGTTTTGGTGCGCTATGACTATCTGCAGAAAAAAGGCTACTCGGCATACCTAATGTTCGGCCCGCAACTGAGCTACATTGGTAACACTGAAATCCGTGGGCGCACCGAGGTGTTCGTTTCGAACATGGTGACGCCCGAGGTGCCTGGCGCTTTCGAGGGCCTGACACTCAAGGTGTTCGATGAGCCCGTTGAACCAGATGTGCTCAATTTCAACCCGCTTGACTTTGGACTGGTGTTCGGTGGCGGCGCAGGCTACGATGTGGGCTATGGCCGTATGTTTTTCGAAACACGTATCAATATTAATTTCCCGGATATTGAAAGTCAGGATATTGAGATGCGCAGTGGCGGCTTTTCCGTACTCTACGGCTACGAATTTTAAACCTGAGTTTACGACTCAACGCAGCAGCACTTTCTTAGCCACGAAACCCGTCTGAGGGCTGCCGACGCGAATCGACAGTTCGCCACGGCCACGGACGATCCAGCTTAGCTGCTGGCTCTCCCCGCCGTGCAGCTGGTCAAAATGATGCTCGCGCTCCGGGATCTGAACGCCCGGCGCACTGCCGCCGG
>CAZTEZ010000198.1:0-2616 GCA_964611815.1 uncultured Bacteroidia bacterium
CGAAAAGCATCTGCTTGGCGTGGCCATAGCCGAAGTTGCCGCCCAGGTATAGCTTGCGCAGCTCGGCGGTCTGGTCCGGCGTGGCAATCAGTTTGAAGAGCGCGAACACGTTGCACTTGTCCGGGTTTTTGGGCGCCTCAAGCGGTTCGCTGTTCGTCACGATGCTCATGATGCGCTTGCGCAACTTTTTGTCCGGGATGAAAATGTTGATGTCGTTGCCGTACGACTTCGACATCTTGCGCCCGTCGATGCCCGGCACAGTCATCACCGCCTCGCGATACGCCCCCTCGGGCAGCTTCAGCGTGATGGTGTCCGTCAGGCGGTTGAAGGCCCCGGCGATGTCGCGCGTCATTTCCAGGTGCTGCTTTTGGTCTTTGCCCACGGGCACCACTTCCGCATCGTAGAGCAGGATATCCGCCGCCATCAGCACCGGGTAGGTAAACAGGCCCGCGTTCACATCCGCGAGGTTCTCTTGCTTGTCCTTAAACGAATGCGCGTTGGCGAGCATCGGGTAGGGCGTGAAGCAGTTGAGGAACCACGTCAGCTCGGCGACTTCCGGGATACGGCTTTGGCGGTAGAAGACATCCTTTTCGGTGTCCAGTCCACAAGCCAGCCAGGCGAGTGCGGTATGGAAGACGTTCTCACGGCGCTGTTTCGCGTCTTTCAGGCTCGTAAGAGAATGGAAATCAGCGATAAAGAAAAAGCTGGGCGCATCCACGGCGGCGCTCATTTCGAGCGCGGGCTCAATGGCCCCGAGCAGGTTGCCCAGGTGCTGGCGGCCGGAGCTCTGGATGCCCGTCAGTATACGCTTGGGGGCGTTGTTGTCGTCGGTCGGTTGTTCTGGCATGGCTGTTAATCGCTTGCGGGTTGCAAAATACGGCTTAGTCGGCGCTTTCGCTATCCACACCACGCCAAAACCCACAGCTGGGGCTGTGCTCTAGTTCTTAGAACCAGAATTTGCAGAATTCAAGAATTAGCATAATTCTGTAAAGTAGCCATTGATTAGGCCAACAGAACCTGAAGCTCATGCGCATGAACCGTTTTCTTTCAGTACTCTTTCTGCTCGCACTCACGACCAGCACCCTCCACGCCGGCCTGAAACCCCTGAAGTCGCTCGAGCTCGACGAAGGCCAGTGGGAAATGGTGGGCGTTAAGCTCTTCAATTACAAGATGCTACCCATTCAGGAAGAGCTGGGCACGTTCATCTGCAAGGACATCGAGACCATCAAAACCATCGCCAACACCTTCGAGGGGCAGTATTACTACGAAGACTGGTGCGACCACCACTACGCGCTCAAGTTTTACCAAAACGGGCAGCTGAAAAAGACGCTGAAAGTCAACCTCTGGTGCGACTACATGACCGACGGCGTCATCTCGTTTCACTTCGACCCCACGATGCTGACGCGTCACAAAGCCAAGTTCAAGCCCATGAACTGGGCGACGATCAAGTTCACGGACATCGCCATGCTGCGCCGGGCCATCACCAAAATGCGCCAGGACCCGAGCGTGTATTTGTACCACGACAACCAGGAGTATTTCCACGACGGCTACTTCGTCGTTGCCACCCGACCACTGGATCTGATGACCAACCGCGACTCGCTGGAGCGCGAAATCCGGCGCCACATCTCTCGCCGCGCTGGCAGCGAGGAGTTCCTCATCAAGCCCTTCATCGAGTTTCTCGACGACAACATGAAGGTGAGCTTCCGCTACGAAGTTTACTGCAACGAGCCGATTTTTGACGCCTACAACCAAGCCGGCGCGCGCTACCCCGTCACCGCCCACTGGCGCGACCATTTTGCTTTCTGGAAAGCCGAGGAGGACCCCTATATCAAAATTACGGTGATGGGCATGACGAAAGATAAGTACATGGAAATGATGCGCTAAGGTCGTAAATTAGTGGCATGGCTATCGTAGAGTTTACCCCTAGGCCCGGAGATGTGCGTGGCGCGCTCTCCCGTGCGTTTTCCCCCGTCGCAGAAGTTGGTATCGAGAATACGCTGCTGGTTCACAAAGTGACAGATGCGGGGTGGGGGCAGTGGTGGGAGTCCGAGACCGAATTGCGTTCGAAGGACCTCATTTTCGAAAAACCAGACCCTGAGATTGATCAAGGGCAGGCGGTCGTGGGGCCGGTGCATATCAAGGGGCTCAAAACTGGAGAATGGGTGGGGATCACACTTGAAGAAATGGTGCCGGAGTCTTACGGTTTTACGGCGGCGGCCGGGTGGAACAGCCCAACCAACCGGGGCATTGATCCGGAACTGACGCAACCAGAAACCCACGTCTTTCATTGGTGGCAGATCAACAACGATGGCACTGAGGCACGGAATCAGCATGGCGCGCGTGTGAAGCTGCAGCCGTTTTTGGGTACGCTCGGACTCACACCAGGCGATGTCGCCGTGCATAATGCGATCCATCCGACACGCTCCGGCGGCAACCTGGATTGCCCGCTGCTGCAAGTCGGTAGCACACTGTTTGTGAAAGCCGAAATCGACGGCGGGGGGCTGCTCTTCGGCGATGCACACGGCCGGCAGGGGATGGGTGAGCTATCGGGGACGGCGCTGGAAATGCCGCTCAAAACCCTGCGCCTGAGCTTCACGCGACCAGAAGGCGTGCCAG
>CAZTEZ010000198.1:2626-6149 GCA_964611815.1 uncultured Bacteroidia bacterium
CCGCCGATGGCCGCTGGGTCACTTTCGGGTTTGATGAGGACCTGACCACCGCTGCCAACACCGCCGCCAGCGAAATGCTGAAGATAATGACCCACCGCCTGCATATCAAAAAAGCCGACGCGCTGGTGTACGCCAGTGTACTGGTTGATTTGCAGGTGTCGCAAGTCGTGAATGGCGTGCGGTCTGTGTGCGCGAGTTTTGACCCGAAAGCACTCGCGTTTTACCCCAATGGATTCTAAAGTCCCTTATTACGCTGTCATATTCACATCCATCAAGCACGAAAGTGCCGGTGCAGCCTATGCGCAACTTGCCGAGGAAATGGAGGCGCTCGTCGTGCAGCAACCGGGCTATTTGGGGCATCAGTCGTTTCGCAATGAAGAAGGCCTGGGCTGGACGATTTCTTATTGGCAAGATGAGGCCGCTATATTGAACTGGAAGCGCGTGAGTGAACACGCAGCGGCACAACGGCTTGGTCGACAGCAGTTTTACCAGTATTACAAAGTGGAAGTCGCACGCGTGGATCGGGTATTTTCATTTGGAGGATAAATAATGTTAGACTGAACTCATTCAGCCCTCTTTCAGAACCATTTTTCGAACAACTACATTCACTGGTCATTCAAGCATATAGACAGTAAGCAAAGTTGTCATGATTTGCAGTATTGTGTAAAAAGGCTTTGAAGGGACTCATGAGCATAATTCAGTTGGTGCCAAAACTGCTACTAAAAGTTGGCTATGACGGTAGTATTGGTAAATTCGCGCGATGAAGGCCAGTTTCAATCCACCGCAAACATTTTAGCGATGAATCAGTTGATACTTAAGATAAAATTCAAGCTCTACAGATTGTTGGTTAGTCTGGGATTGGCAAATGAGGGTTTTTATTTGACCAGGCTCGATGGAATAAAATGGCCTTATTTTTCACATACATGGGGTATGGGCGATATTATACTTGGCTACTATGATCAAGCAGAGGTCGCTTTCATCAAGAACTATTTTGTAGATGAAAAAGACACCTTTTTAGATATTGGTGCAAACTTCGGCTTTTATTCTGTTCTTGTATCGGCCATTAGTGATGGGAAAGCCACTGTAGTCGCTTTTGAGCCGGTTAGTAGAATTTTCGAAGTCATGCAACAAGTTATTCGAAAAAATAATTGCAGTAATATTCATCTTTATCAAGCGGCTCTGAGCAACATTGACGGTGAGTCTACTATTACGATAAATGTAGATCAGATGGCTGTCAATACTTTAGATTCAGTTGTTGCGCAAACAATTAAGAACTCTAAGGCAGAGATTGTCAAAACAGTTCGACTTGATACTTACGTTAAGGAGAATAAAGTTGGCCGAATTTGTCTAGCTAAACTGGATGTCGAAGGTTATGAGCGAGCTGTATTGGAAGGTTTTGGTGATTTGTTAGCAGACACGAGTCTGAACTTTCCTATTCTCATGGAGGTGAATGAGTCTTACAGTAAACCATTAGCGCAGATTTGTTCGGATGAATCACAGCCACTGTTTCTGCTAAGATCTTTGAATTATCAATTTTATGAAATTACCGAGGATGGGTATTTAATGGAAATTGATGTAGAAAAACACGTGACAGGAATAAAAAATATTCTGTGTGCACCCGAAGGGTATTTCGAAACACATAGACTCAAACCTTTTGTAATTGGTTGATTATTTTACATCCTTCCCTATCCCCTCATAAATCCCGAGACCGAAGATCGCGAAGTCGTACTTAGCGGGGTCATCTGGGTCCAGTTCGCGTAAGAGGCGGGTGACGTATTGCACCGATTTCCAGTCGTTTTGCTTACGGTGCAACAAGCCAAGCGCACGCGCCACGCGCCCAGTGTGTACGTCTAGTGGCAGCACGAGCTGGCTGGGCGAGATGCTTTTCCAAAGTCCGAAATCCACGCCGTTTTTGTCGCTTCTTATCATCCAGCGCAGGTACATCACCAGGCGCTTACACGAGGCGTTGCGCGTGACGTCCGAGACGTGCTTGCCGGTGCGTTTGGGGGCGTCGGGCAGGCTTAAAAATACTTCCCGAAAGTGCGCCAGGGCGTGATATAAATCGCTGCTCTCATCTCGAAGGCCAGCCGAAAAGACCGCCTCCAGCCCGCCATGTTCGCGGAAGATGTGCCCAAGCACCTGTATGAAATAGCGCGCGTCAGTGGCGTTAAAGGTGCGGTGCACAAAATCATCCAACCGATTCATATCGCGCTCGCTGGCATGCAGCACGAACTCATGCGGCGTGTGGTCCATCAGCGTCAACAGGCGGTTGGCTGAGCGCAGCACCAGATCGCGCCGCCCCCAGGCGATGGTGGCGGTCAGTAGCCCCGAAATTTCGATGTCTTCTTTCTTCGAGTATTGGTGTGGAATCGAAATCGGATCGGGCGCGATGAAGTCCGGCGTGTTATACTTCGCGTAGCGGTCATTCAATAATGCAATCAGCTCAGGCGTAAGGGCCGCCTGAGCTGAAGGCTCGGTGTCCGGTATCGGAAAATCAGTCGCGATGGTCAGCCTCAGATTTTCGCCAGCGCCTGGTCCAGATCGTTGATCAAGTCCTCGACATCTTCGATGCCGACCGATAGACGAATCAGCGCGTCTTTCAGACCGGCTTTGATGCGCTCGTCCTGCGGAATGGCAGCGTGCGTCATGGTAGCGGGGTGGCCAATGAGCGACTCCACGCCGCCCAGGCTTTCTGCCAGCGAGAACAGCTTCACGTTTGTCATCAGCTTGGTGGCCTCCTCAATGGTGTTGCCCTTTGTGACGAACGAGAGCATGCCGCCGTAGCCGTGCATTTGCCGTTGTGCAATTTTGTGGCCAGGATGATCTTCCAAGCCGGGGTAGTTCACCTCTGCGATCTTCGGGTGGTCTTGCAAAAAACGCGCGATTTGATCGGCGTTCTGACAGTGGCGGTCCAAACGCACGTGCAGCGTTTTCAGGCTGCGCAGCGCCAGGAAGCAATCCTGCGGGCCGGGCACAGCGCCGGCTGAGTTTTGGATGAACTTCAACTGCTTGTGAATGCCCTCATCGCTGGTGACAGTTGAGCCCATCACAACATCCGAGTGGCCCGTCATGTACTTCGTAAGGGAGTACCAAACGATATCAGCACCAAAAGTCAGCGGATTTTGTAGGTGTGCTGAAGCAAAGGTATTGTCCACCGCAACGATGGCCTTGTGTTTGTGGCCCATCTCCACGACCTTCTCGATATCGACGATACGCATCAGCGGGTTGGTCGGCGTTTCGACCCAAACGAGGTTGCTGTTGTCGTCAATGGCCTTTTCCACGGCATCGAGGTCTGTCATATCGACAAACTCGAATTTATAGCCCAGCGGCGCGAAGACCTGCGTCATCAAACGGTGGCTGCCACCGTAGAGGTCATTCGAGACAACGATTTTGTCGCCGGGACGAAACAGACGCAGAATGGCATCGGCTGCGGCCATGCCACTGCCCAATAGCGCGCCGTACTTGCCGTGGTCGGCGGCTGCCAACGCGTCGGCCAGGGGCTGGCGGGTGGGGTTGCCGGTGC
>CAZTEZ010000199.1:0-6140 GCA_964611815.1 uncultured Bacteroidia bacterium
GCGAATCTCGAGCAGCGCCCGATTCTTTTTGATGATGGTCGTCTCGGGTGTTTGTTTCAACTGGTCGACGTTGTCAATCTGCTGCACCCGCGTGCCCGTCGAACTGCGGTCAATATAGCTACTCACCTGCAGGGGTATCGCCTTATTTTGCAGCGGTTTGATGGTCTTGGGGTGAATGACGCTTGCGCCGTAGAAGGTCATTTCGACGGCCTGCTCGTAGCTCAGGCTGTCGATTTTGACGGCATCGCTAAACTTGCGGGGGTCGCCGCTCATCACGCCGGGTACGTCTTTCCAGATGCGTACCTCTTCGGCATCTAGTGCAGCACCGAGGATAGCAGCGGTATAGTCCGAGCCCTCGCGCCCCAGTGTGGTGGTGCGGCCGTCAGACGACGATGCGATGTAACCCTGTGTGATCACAAGCCTGCCCTGACCGACTAACGGAAGGATGCGCTCGCGCAAATTGTCTGTGGTCAGATGGCCGATGACATTCGCCCCACCCCAGTTGGTGTCGGTTTTGATCATCTCGCGCGCATCGACCCACTCGGTCGGCAAATCGCGCTGGCGCAGCACTTCAGCGACAATACTGGTACTAAGTAGCTCGCCGAACGCCATGATGCGGTCGCTGACGCGGCGCGGGAAGTCGCCCAGCAGCGTGATGCCGCGAATCAGTTGGTCGAGCTCTTCAAAAAACGTGTGCGTTTTTTGGCGAAGGGGCAGGTCTTGCTCTGGTTTGGTTTTGCCCAGCAGCTCGTCCATCATATCGACGTGGAAGAGCTTGATTTTCTTGAATTGCTGCCAACACGCGTCTTCGTCGCCGGCCTCAGCAAATCGGGCCAGATCTTCCAGCGCGTTGGTCATTTTGCCCATCGCCGACACAACGACCACGATAGGCCCTTGCTCGAACATTTCTCGGGTGATATCCGCCACGTTGCGGACATTATCGGGCGTACTGACGGATGCACCGCCAAACTTCATGATACGCATGGTACTGATCGAAAGGTGGTTGTGAACTATGGCTCAGAGGCTTAGTTACCAGATGCCTCAACAAGTTCGCTGTGGGCTTTTTCGGCGGCTTTGATGTCCTCGTCGCTCACGGGGTGGTCGACGCGGGTGATTTTGAGGCACTTGCCGGTTTCGGTGTCCAGTTCAAACAGTGCGCCCTGCAAACGCGCGTCGCCGGTGGCGAGTTCTGTTTTGCGCGGAATCTGCATCAGCATGCGATCAATCGCCACGTCTTTGTCGAAACCGATCACCCCGTCGTGCGGCCCGCTGAAGCCTGCATCGGTGAGGTAGCCCGTTCCGCCGGGCAGCACGCGATCGTCGCCGGTTTGCACATGGGTGTGGGTGCCGCAAATGGCCGAGACTTTGCCGTCGAGGTAGCGTGCCAGAGCGAGCTTTTCGGCCGTCGCCTCGGCGTGGAAGTCTATGAAAATGAGGTTCGTGAAGTTGCTGATCTCACGAATCGCCGCATCGGCGACCACCAGCGGGTTGGCAATGGGGTTGTTAAAGAACGTGAGCCCGCGCAGGTTGATGATGCCGATTTCCACGCCCGCACTCGCCGAGGCGTAGATGCCGAAGCCTTTGCCCGGCACGTTTTTGGGGTAGTTCATCGGGCGCAGCAGGTTCGGCTCGTTGTTCAGGTAGCCGAAAATCAGGTGCTTGTCGAAGCTGTGGTCGCCACCGGTTTGCACGTCGGCCCCGGCTTTGAACATCCGGCGCACCTGGCGCTCATTGAGCCCGCGGCCTTGGTGCGAGTTCTCGGTGTTTACGACACAAAAGTCCACCGCCAGCTCTTCCTTCAAAGCGGGCAGCGCCGATTCGATCGCGTAAATCCCGACGTCGCCGACGACATCGCCCAAAAACAGTAATCGTAGAGTAGACATAGTTATAAGAAGATAGGCTGGCCCTGAAGACCTCAATTCGCTCGGGTGCAAAGTTAGCGACTGCCTCTGCGTCTGCAACCTGCGTGCATACTTTTCCGTAAGTATAACGCGTTGGTAGGATGTTCGGCGTAGCTTTCGGGAGCCAAAATTGGTGAAGCCGAAAAGCTGAACTAAATTGTATTGGTTTCAACGGTCTCACGGCTTTGAAACGCCTACCACCCGCGCTGCTATGCGAGAAAGAGAATTTTTTGAACGTCGCCGCAAAAACTGGGCTCAATATGAGGCGATGATGAAATCGAAGGAGAAGGTTGACCCCGACCGCCTCGCCAGTCTGTTCGTTGAGGTGACGGACGACCTCTCGTATGCGCGCACGCACTTTCCGGAGGGCCGCTCGACGGAGTTTCTGAACTCACTGGCCGCGCAGACGCATCTGCGCATCTACAAAGGCCGACGCGAGAAGGTCGGCAAAATCAAGAGCTTCTGGACGGTCGATGTGCCCGTGGCCATCCGTCGTTCGCACCGAGAACTGCTTTTCTCGCTGATTCTGACGCTCATCTTTGTGTTCATCGGCTACATCTCTTCCAGCAAAGACAGCGGCTTTACGCGCCTGATTATGGGCAATGCCTACGTCGACATGACGCTCGAGAACATCGAAAAGGGCGACCCCATGGGCGTATATGGCACGCAGGGACACTTCGAAACGACCATGTTAATCATGTTCAACAACCTGCAGGTGATGGCGAAGTTCTTCTTCCTGGGTATCACTTTCGGGCTGGGCACGCTGCTGATCACGTTCTACAACGGCGTGATGGTCGGCAGCTTCCATCACATGATGATCAACGAAGGCCAAGGCGTTGCGCTTTTCTCGGCAGTCTACATGCACGGCACCATCGAGCTCACGTCCATAGTCGTATCGACGGCTGCTGGCTTTGTGCTGGCGCGTGGGCTGCTGTTTCCAGGCACCTACTCCCGGATGGTCAGCTTCCGAAAGTATGCTGCGCAGGGCGGCACCATCGTCATCGGCATCATGCCGCTGGTGGTCGTCGCCGCTTTTATTGAAGGCTATCTGACGCGCTACTATCAGAACCTGTCACTGAGTTTCGCAGTCATTATCGCCTCGGTGGCGGTGGTCATCTGGTACTATATTCTCTATCCCATTCAGGTCAACAACCAACTCAAACGTGCTGCGGCAGAAGCCCAGGCAGAACAAGAACATGCTCAACACCAGGTTCGCACTGCATAAAGAACGGACGCTTGGCGGCGTACTGGAGGCCACTTTCGCGTTCATGAGAGAAGAGGGCGGCGCGTTCTGGCGCACGGTGCTCACCATCAGCGGGCCTTTTCTGGTGCTCACCTACGCGCCCACGCTCTGGATTCTGCAGAACACCGGCAATTTGCTCGACTATAGCGCCAACAGCCTGTTTTTCATGGGGCTGGGCTTCGGGGTGATGACCATCTGCACCATCGCGCTGGTTGTGAACGCCTACCTGCGGGCCTACGACGAAAACGACAGCCGCACACCCGATTTCAGAGCCGTGTTGCGCATCACGCTGCGGCGTGCACTGCCGACCATTTTGTGGATGATTCTGTTTCTGGGGCTCACCGTTCTCGGCGGCATTCTGATCATTCTGTGGATACTCCCGATCGGCTTCCTGTCGCTTCTCCCTTCGATTACGGTCATCGAAAAGGCCAACTTCAGCGCACTGGGGCGCAGCTTCAGTCTCGGTGCCGAAAACTTCATTGAAGTGGCAGCTGGCGTGTTTGTGGTGGGCTTCCTGTCGTTTTGGCTGGCGCTGCCCTTTGGTATGCTGATGTACTATCTTTCGGAAGCCGTTTCTGGCATGCTGACCGCCTACCCCGACATGAACATCATGAGCGCGCTTGAGGGCTTCATGCTCACAGCCAGCATGGTGTACTTCTACTGTGTGTTTACGATGCTATTTCTGCTGCTCGGCCTGCTTTACTATGCCGGTATTGAACGACAGGAAGGCACCAGCCTGGGCAAGCGCATCGAAGAAATTGGCACCGGCCGTGGTTATTACGAAGAGTCTTGAGCATCAGCACCCGACATATCGCCCATTATTGCGTGCTGCTTGCACTGCTGCTGAGTCTGCCTCAGTTGAGCGCCGCTGCAGACACCGACGCCCCCCCGACCCGCGAGCCGGATTACGAGGCGCTGGAGCGCTACCGCGCGCAGGAGGAGTTTCAGTACGATCGCCCGGAAGAAAAAGAGGTGACCGTCTGGCAGCAGTTTACCGACTGGCTGGACAGCCTTTTTGAGTCTGAGGAGGAAGAAGAGAAAAAAGAGCGCAAGCGCGTAGAGATGGACTATGACGGGCCGAGTGGCAACTGGAGCTGGCTGAAGGCGATTCCGTACATCATCATCGCCATCCTGCTGGGGCTGCTGATTTTCAAGGGCATCGACCTCAAAGCGCTCTTCTATCGCGATGCCAAGATGCAGGTGGATTTCGAAGAGATGCCCGAAAACCTGGAGGACATCGACTTCAACCGCCAGATTGCCGACGCCTGGGAGCGTGAGCAGTACCGGATGCTCGTCCGGCTGTACTATCTCGAGTACCTGAAGCATCTGGTCGACAAGGGCCACATCCGCTGGCGACAAGAGAAAACCAACCGCGAGTACCTCTACGAAGTGACCGACCCCGCCCTGCGCGAGCGTTTCCGCCACCTGATCAAGCTATTTGAGTACGTGTGGTACGGCGATTTTCCGGCCACCGAGGCCATGGCCCGCGAGATGGAAGCCGCGGTGAAAAGTTCTCGAAACCCTGAGCCCGCCGCCGTATGAAACGCACCACCGTGATAATCATCCTGCTGGTGATCGTCGTGATCGGCCTCATCGTGCTCGAGGCGTCGCAACCCCAGCCGCTGGACTGGACGCAGAGTTACCTGAAAGACGACAAGCGCCCCAACGGCACGTGGGTCATGCACCAGCAGCTCGACGAGCTGATGCCCGGCACCAAGGTACAGCCACTCGAGAAATCTATCGACCAATGGCACGAGCGCCTGACCTACGAACATCTGGGGCTGTATGAAGGCTCGCTGGCCAAGGATTCGGCCACGCAAGTCAATCTGAACTACATCTACTTTCACAAGTACGACGACTTTGCGCAACGTGGCACGCAGTACTTGCTGGATATCGTAGGCGGCGGTGCCAATGTGTTCATGATCACTAATAGCCTCACCTACGCCCTGAAAGACACGCTCGGCATCGACATCGGCATTGACGAAAAGGACATCATCCCCTACGAATTTCAGGACGACCCGGAGTACGTGCGCAACTTCCAGAACCGCGAGACCGCCATTGAGCTCACCCAAAAGCCGGGCAGCGAGCCGGTAACCTACAAGCGCTTCACGGTGCCCAACTTCTTCAAGTACGTCGACGAGGACGAGGGCTGGGAGGTGTTGGCCAAGAACGCCGAGGGCGAGCCGGTGCTCATTCGCAACCGCATGGGCAAAGGCCAGCTGATCATGAGCAGCACGCCGGGCTTGTTCACGAACTTCAACATGCTCATCGACGAGCGCGCCGAGCAAGCGTTTGCGATGCTCTCGTATCTGCCGGTGCAGCAGACGTACTACGATGTGTACTACCGCGACCCCCGCCAGCAAAGCACCTCGCGACTGCGCGTTGTGCTCGACGACCCGGCACTGAAATGGGCGTACTACACCGGTCTGATCGCACTGGTATTGGCCGTCATCTTCTTTGGCAAACGCCGCCAGCGACTCATCCCGGTGATCTACCCGCCGGAGAATACTTCGATGCAGTACGCCGAGACGCTCGGGCGGCTCTACTACCAGCACAGCGACCACAAGAACATTGCCGACAAGCGCATCGACAACTTCCTCGCCGACATCCGAACGCGCTTCTACCTGCGCACCAACAACCTCGACGAGGAGTTCATGAAACGCCTGCACAACAAAACCGGCTTCGACGGCGCGAAACTTGCCGAGCTGATTCAGCTCATTAAGCAGGTGAGCTACCAAGCTGAAATCGAAGAAGATACGCTCATCAAACTCAACCAGTTAATCGAAGACTTTTACGCCCACACCCGCGAAACGCAGGTGGCGCAAACCTGACCGCTATCTGACAAGCCCCCAACGGCTCTGCACATTCTACCCAACCTGACCCATGGAAGAAACCCCCAACCCCACCCCCGAGCACAGCGCCAACGACGAATTTGGCGGTGCCTTCAGTGGACGCACCGACCTCAGCGCCCTTGAGCGCAAGGTGGAGGCCGTGCG
>CAZTEZ010000200.1:0-6114 GCA_964611815.1 uncultured Bacteroidia bacterium
CTTCGGTGGGCGCGACCACTCGACGGTCATTCACGCGCTCAACACCGTGAACGACTTGATGAGCACGGACAAGAAATTCCACGGATACGTCGATGACATCCAGAAGCGTATCCAGATGTGCACGACCTAATCAGCTGTCAGTTAGCTGCTTGGGTTCATGATTTGTGAGTTGTGTGTTGACAGACGTAACAGCATACGCATACACTTCAACCCGACTTTCCGCCGACCGCCACTTCAACGGTCACCTGCTCTTCCGCAATCCGGATCGTCTAGTGTGTTGTTAATGTCTTGTGAGAAGCCCGCCTTGTGCGGGCTTTTTTTCGATGGTGAACCAGGATTTCTAGGATTAAGGCAAGATTTACAGGATTGATTTAGTTGTTAATGCGAGATCAAGTCGATCTCATAGGTTATTGGTTCCTCTTTTCGCGAATTACTTGTAGTGACAGATATACTTTGTTTTCGTACTTTCGATTAAACCTAACAAGACACCATGGAACTCGCCCAAATTCGCCAGCTGATCCAATATACGTCCTTCCCTTGCGTCTCGGTTATCATTCGTACGCACACGACGCACCCCGAAAACCAAAAGGACGACACCCAACTGCGCAACCAGTTCAAAGAAGTGGAGCGTCGCCTGACGGCCGAGAACGTTGATAAGCGCATCTTCGGTGCCATCATGCACGACTTGAACTTTTTGGCCGAAGAGATCGACCATCAATTCAACTCTGAGGGCTTGATTCTGTTCGTAAGCCAGAACCACCGCAGTTGGCACCGCGTGGGCTTCCCGGTTGACGACCGCGTGATCATCGACGAGACCTTCGCCACGCGCGATTTGGTACGCCAGGTGCTCGATAGCAAGCGCTATCGGATCCTGACGCTTAGTGATAAGGCCATTCGTTTGTTTAAGGGGTATGACAGACAACTAATCGAAACCCGCTACAAGCATTTTCCGGCAGACATTAGTGGCATGCTCAGCCACCATCGCGGCGAGGGCAACGAGAAGGACAAGCGCAAAGAGTTGCTCAATCGCATCGACAAAGACTTTCAGGACGTCATCCGTACAGAGCCGCTACCGCTGGTGCTGATGGGTACTGAGCAGAATATCAGCGCGTTCAAGTCAGTTAGCGATCGCACTGATCGTATCACCGCCGAAATCACCGGTAATTTCGATGACACGCCACACAAACTCATCGCTGAGCAAGCCGTGGACGCCCTGGGCGATGTGAAAGCCTATCTGCACCAGCAGCACCTGGATGAACTCGGCGAGGCTGTTGGTGCCAATAGCTATGCCTCTGGTATACAGCAAGTTTGGCGTGGCGCGTTCAAAGCGAATGGGCGCAAGCTGTTCGTCGAGAACAGCTATAAACAAGCCGGCATCGTTGTGGGCGGTATCGATGGCTACGAGCTGGAGTTCGTCGACGACCACACCGCCCCGGGCGTCATCGACGACCTCGTGGACGAGGCCATCGAAGAGGTGCTGAAGTACGGCGGCGAAGTCGCCTTCATGCCCGATGGCAGCCTAGAGAAGCACAACCGGATTGCGCTGATCTTGCGATCCTAGGTTTGAACCAGGATTTTCAGGATTGATGGCAGGATTTTCAGGATTGACAGCATTTTCAAAATTCAATCTGGATAGATGGAAGCCTTAAATTCTGGCTAATTCGGTCAATTCTGAAAATTCTGGTTCTAAAATGTGCTATATTAGAGCCTATGCGTTTCATCACGCACATAACACTCCTGGCGCTGCTACTGGCGTATTCGACCGGCCTGCCGATCGTGAGCCACTATTGCAGCCACGCCGACCGGCTGGACATTGGCCTCTGGACGGCGGGGGAGGAGTGCACCCATCACGGTGAATCGCACGCCCACGACGCGCAGGCGCATTTGCCAGCCTGCTGTCGCAAGCATGTCGATCATGAAACTGTGCACCACAGCGAAGACGATTGCTGCGATACCGACGGCACTTTCTTCAAGCTGCCCGACCATGAACATAGCAGCATCGCCAAGCTGACGGCGCCTTCGCCATTATTTGCCGGTTGGTTCAACACAAACGAACTAGCCGATTGTCGCTACATCTTGGCTGCGAACCACAGCCGTGGCCCGCCTGATTATCAGCCGCCCATACCGACGCTGAATGACCGACTCGCGCGGTTGGATACTTGGTTGTTGTAAACACGATTGCGCCCCTGTGCTCTCGCAATCCTTTTGTTTACAACAATTAACATTTCAATGAAAACTTACTTTCTGAGCGTGTTGATGCTGTTTGGCATCTGCGCTTCTATCCCAACACGTTTGTTGGCCCAACACGACGGGCACAACAGACAACACGCCGGGCACCCATCTGAGCCGCACATCATGGGCCAGGTGTTCGCCGTGAATGACTACGGCGAGCCCGTGCCCGCTGAAAAAGCCCGCGTATTCTGGCTCGACGAATCAGCTGGCACGTTGACCGACACCGCCGGGGTGTTCCACCTGGTGTACGGCGAGGGCGGCAAACGCTTCCCGCGCGATTTGATCGTGACTGCCACCGGATTTGAGAACGACACCCTGACGGTCGAGCAGGAAGGCTGGCTGGAGATCACGCTCTCGCCCTACAGCATTACGAAGATCGCCATCAAAACCCACCGCGATGGCACGTACATCGACCGCCTGAACCCGATTCAGACCGAAGTGATCGGCGAGAATGAGCTGACTGCCGCTGCCTGCTGCACCCTATCCGAGAGCTTCGCGAACAACGCCAGCGTCGATGCCGTGATGAACGATGCCGTGACCGGTACCCGCGAGGTGAAGCTGCTGGGTCTGGCTGGCGTCAACACCCAAATTTTGACGGACAACTTGCCGATTATTCGCGGGCTGGGGCGCACACACGGGCTCGACTACATCCCCAGCAACTGGGTCAATAGTCTGAGCGTCAGTAAGGGTGTGGGCTCGGTGCGCAATGGCTATGAGTCTATTGCCGGGCAAATCAACATCGCGCAGCGCCAGCCGACTGACGATATGCGCCTGTTTGCGGACATCTACCGCAACTGGCAGGGGCGTTCGGAGGTCAACGCCACGTACAACCAGCCGATCGTCAAAGACCGCCTGCATACGCAAATCAAGGCGCATGCCGCGATGTTCCCGAACCCGCCGGACAACAACGGTGACAACTTCTACGACACGCCCATCCACGAGGACGTGTTTTTGGAGAATCAGTGGACGCTTTCCCGTGGTGATGGTACCATGACGACCTTCGGCATCAACGGCACGTACGACCGCCGGCAATCGGGTACGATGGATTTTGATTTTGACCGGGGCCCGGAAAGTCAGCTCGGCGAATACGGCTTCGACTGGCAAACCCAGCGGGTGTTCGCGTACTTCAAGTCGGGCCACCGCCTGGCCAAGCCGCACCAGACGCTCGGCATTCAGGCCACGGGCCTGATTCACCAGCAAGAAGGTCTGTTCGGACAGCGCGATTTTGAAGCGAATCAGCAAAGCGCCTGGTTGAATACGCTCTACAGCTCGCATATCGGCAGCGAGACCCACAAGTTCACGATGGGCTTTAGTTTCCTGTTCGATGACATCGAAGAGCAGTATGACACCAGTGGTTATTCTCGCACAGAGCTCGTGCCGGGCGGCTATTTTGAGCACACCTGGATCGCCAGCCGCCGCGTGAAAATGGTGAGCGGCATGCGCCTCGACTACCACAACTTGTATGGCGTGTTCTATTCACCGCGCTGGCACACCCAGTTTGATTTTAGCGAGAACACCGTGATGCGCGTGGCTGCCGGGCGGGGTTATCGCGTGCCGACGCCGTTCATCGAGAACATCAGTACGCTCGTCACCAACCGTCAGGTGCGCCTGACGGACGATATTCAACCAGAAGTCGCCTGGAACTTCGGCGGCAGCTTTGTGCAAACGGCAGAGTGGGGTAGCAGCTGGTGGCAATTCACCGCCGACTATTATTACACGCACTTTGAAAACCAGCTCATCGTAGACCGCGACGCGCGCCAAGACCTGTTGGCGTTTTACATGCTGGATGGCGGACGCTCGTATGCGCACAGCGCGCAGGCAGGCATCGAGGTGAAGCCGGTGGAATGGCTGACCCTGAAAACCGCCTACAAGTACCGCGATGTGCAGCAAACCATCGCCGACGAGTTGCGCCTGCGGCCACTCACAGCCCGGCACATTTGGCATTCGGTCGCGAACATCGACCGCGAGAAATGGGGCCTGAATGTGATGCTGCACTACGTTAGTGCGCAGCGCTTGCCCACCGGCCCGGAAGTGCCCGATGAATACCAGACCGGAGACCTCTCGCCCGACTATTGGCTGCTGAATGTGCACGGCAAATACATCTGGCGCTGGTTTGAGTTTTACGTTGGCGTTGAGAACGCGACCAATCTGCAGATCGAGCAGCCCATTCGCGCGGCTGATAATCCCGAGTCGCCGTGGTTCGATGCCGCCTATGCCTGGGGCCCGGTGATGGGCGCCATGCCCTATGCCGGCATTCGCTTCAGGCTGGGGGAGTAAGTGCATTTGACGCGGGTTTAGCCGCAGAAAAAGCCTAATTTTGCGGGCAATGTGTTCAAAAACGGACGCATTGCCCGCTTCTTTATTCACCCCCCCATGAGCACCCCGACCCTCATCTCAAAGATTCAGGCCGCCACAGCTGCCAGCCTCAAGCAATGCTTCAACCTGGAGCTTGACCAGCACGAAATCCAGGTGCAGCCCACCAACAAGCAGCACGCCGGCGACCTCACGGTCGTCATTTTCCCGCTGCTGCGCTATAAAATCGGCAAGCCGGTGGAGGTGGGGCAGCAGCTAGGCGAGGGCATCAACGCGATTTTGGACGAGGTCAGCCACTTTGAAGTCATCAAAGGCTTTCTGAACCTCACGATGACCGATGCGTTCTGGCAAAGCACCTTGAGCGATGCGCGAGAGAGCGGTGCCAGCTTTTTCACCACCGACTTTGGAAGCGGCAAACAGGTGATGGTAGAATTCTCATCGCCGAACACCAACAAGCCGCTGCACCTGGGCCACCTGCGGAATAACTTCCTGGGCGACAGCATCTGTCGCATCCTTGAAGCCGCCGGCTACACCGTCGAGCGAGTCAATCTGGTGAATGATCGCGGGATTCACATCTGCAAGTCGATGGTGGCGTATGAGCGCTTTGGCAATGGCGAAACGCCCGAATCGAGCGGGATGAAGGGCGATAAGCTGGTGGGGAAATACTATGTGCGCTTTGCCGAAGAGGAAAAGAAGCAGAAAGCCGAATTGGGTGAAGATGAAACGCCCGAAATTTTGGAAGCCGCCCAAGAGATGCACCGCAAATGGGAAGCCGGCGACGATGACGTGATGACGCTCTGGCGCACAATGAACGGCTGGGTCTACGATGGTTTTGAAGAGACCTACAAGACCATCGACGTGCATTTCGACAAGATCTACTACGAATCGGAGACCTACCTTCTGGGCAAGGAAATCGTGCTTGAGGGTCTCGAAGACGGCGTTTTCTACAAAAAGGAGGACGGCTCGGTGTGGGTGGATCTCGAAGACGAGGGCCTCGACCACAAGCTGCTGTTGCGCAAAGACGGCACGAGCGTGTACATCACCCAAGACATCGGCACGGCGCAGCAGCGGTTCGACGAATACGAAGCCCTGAAGAAGCTCTACTACGTCGTCGGCAACGAGCAGGACTACCACTTCAAGGTGCTGAGCCTCATCATGAAAAAGCTCGGTCTCGACTGGTGGGACAAGCTCATTCACATCTCCTATGGCATGGTCGACCTGCCGAGCGGGAAGATGAAATCGCGCGAAGGCACCGTCGTCGACGCCGACGAGCTGGTGCAGGAGATGATCGACATGGCGGAGGAGAAGACCGCCGAACTCGGCAAAATCGAGGCGCTCGACGAACAGGGCCTGGAGGAGCTTTACCGCCAGTTGGCGCTGGGTGCGTTGAAGTACTACTTGTTGAAAGTGGACCCCAAAAAGCGCATGCTCTTTGACCCCAATGAGTCAATTGACTTCCAGGGCGATACGGGCGTTTTTATTCAATACAGCCACGCGCGCTTGTCGAGCATCTTGCGCAAAGCGCCCAGCCAGCCCAGTACGTTTGACTGCGACAAAATCGACGGGCTC
>CAZTEZ010000201.1:0-6108 GCA_964611815.1 uncultured Bacteroidia bacterium
GGGCGTGAGCGTGGGCATGGGCGTGATCATGATCGTGATCATGTTCGTGGGTGTGCTGCCCGGCGAGCTCCAAATGCCGTAGCTCTAACCACTCGAACGGCAGCTCGCCTGCGGTGGTCGTGGCAATCAACTGCTTCTCCGGAAAGTCTGTCTGTGCAGCCTCCAAAAACGCCCCAACCGTAGCCTTTGACACCAGGTCAATTTTGTTGGCCACTAGTACATCTGCCACCGCCAATTGGCCGGCATAGGTCGCGTGCTCACGGTACTTGGTCTGCTGCCAGTGGCGCGGGTCTACGAGCGTGATACACGCCCTGAGGTCGATCGCTGAACGCAAGTACTGGTTTTGCAAAAACGCGATCACCCCGTCTGGGTGCCCCAAACCGGTGGGTTCGATCAAAATACGATCGGGGCGGCGGTGACGAAACACGGCATTCATCGCCACCTGCATCGGCACTTTCGCTGTGCAGCACAAACAGCCGCCGGGAATCTCTTTGATAAACACGTCGTCGGTCGCCAGCAGCAAATCCTGGTCGATACCAACCTCGCCGAACTCATTAACGACCACGGCCCAGTATTCTTCCGGTGGCTTGTTCGCAAGCAGCGCCCGAATGGCCGTCGTTTTGCCGACCCCCAAAAAGCCGGTGATGATGTTCGTTTTGACCATACACAAGCTTGGCAAAAAAACATGAAAAAGAAAAGGGGCTCTCGAGTTAGAGCGCCCCTTTACAGTTATTGACTGATCAACGTATTCACTAAATCAAGCTGTGCCTTTCAGGATTTTATTCCAGTACAACCACGGCAGAACGCGCTTTTTGAGCTGGTACATGCTCCAGCGCTCTTTGCCCTGGTCGATGGGGAAGCTCGTATCGGGCTCGCCCTCGTAGTTGAACTCCGCCAAGACGAGCTTGCCGTAGCCCGTCACGAGCGGGCAAGAGCCGTAGCCGTTGTACTTGTCGGGGTTCGTCAATGCGTTGCCCTTCAAGACCGTAAGCGCGTTTTGCACAGCAACGGGCACCTGCTTGCGTACGGCCGGGCTGAATTGCAGTGGTGCGTTGGATGCTGTCGAAACACCGGAGATTCGAGTCGAGAACAACACCTGTCGACCGATTCGCGTGCCGTTACTCTTTGAGGCAATCTCGCCCAGCGGGGCCGTGACGAGCGTGCGCGACACGACCGTGGAAGTGCCGCATTTGGGCTGTGTGTCGCACACTTGGCCTTCTAGTTTCGATTTTTCGGAAACGGGCGAATGGCTTTTTCGGGTGACGAACGAGTTCGCCACCGATACCTTCCCGGATAACGACGTCGTCAATCTTCGTCGCGATGCCACCCCGATTTCGACTTTCCCTTACTTTACGAACTTCAACGCCGACTCCTCGAACTGGTACGCCATCGGGCGCGATTGCCGAGCTTACTTCCAGTATGGCGAAGTGCCCTACCTGAACGGCCCTGATGGCGAGGGCAACAGCTGGTACCTGGTCGTACAGGGCCCCGGCAATACGGATTTCCCCGCGCTGGAATCGCCGGTCTTTGATTTCACGGAGATGACCAACCCGCTTATGACGTTCGACATCAAAGTCATGAGCAACAACCCCTGGCCCTACGCTGACCGGATCGTACTGGAGTACTCGCTGGACGGCGGCGCAAGTTGGAATGCCTTAGGCGCGTACAACGAGCCGGGGCTGTACGACATGTTCCGCCACCGCAACCTGCCGGGCTGGGGCCGACCGGCCAATGCGACGGGCCAGCTGGATACGTGGACGTTCGCAATCTACCAGTTGTGCCACCTGGCCGGCGAGCCGTGTGTGCAGTTCCGTATCAAGGGCTACCACATCGACACCGGCGAGCAGTTTGCCATTGACAACATCCGCGTGACCGACGGGCCAGATGTATCGCTCACAGACTCGCTGCAGCCGATCCCCAACGACCGCTGCTTTACAGATGGCAACGTGCCCATCGAAGTGGAGTTTTTCAACTACTTCTGCTCAGACACCATCAATGTCCCGCTCGAACTGCGGGTCACCGGCCCGGGTGGCAATCAGGTGTTTAGTGAAACTTTGGTTGGCCCGGCGACCTCTCGCACGATTCTGAACTACCTGTTCACGGATTCCATCACAGCCCTGGACACAGGTGAGTATGTTATTCAGGTCTACACTGATTTGGCGAATGACGTCCATCGATTGAATGACACCCTGACCTGGGTCTACGATCGGCAATATCCGGTCATCACCACCCTGCCCTACACCGAAGATTTCGAAAGCGGCCCGGCTGGTTGGTTCGCGTATACTAACAATGGCAACAAAAACTGGAACCACGGCCCCATCCCGTACATCAATGGCCCGGAAGGTAACGGCAGCAGTTGGTATACGGTCAGCAACCAGAGTAACTATGCGAACTTCTGGGTCGAATCGCCGGTGTTCGACTTGTCGGGTGCCACCAACCCGGTGCTGTCTTTTGACTACAAAGCGAACATACTCGCAACGCAGGGCTCGAACGTAAACGTGCAGTACACGCTGGATGGCGGCGCCACCTGGCAAGTGCTCGGCGATGAGACCACCCCGCGTTGGTACCGCGACTTTGCCGCCTGGAGCACACACACGGGCTTTGGCCCAAGTTGTACCGGCGCCTGCTGGGGCGGTATGCCCGAATGGGCGCGCGCGACGCAATCGCTGTGCGATCTGTCAGGCGAGAGCTGCGTACAATTCCGCTTTTTGGCAGATCGCTATCAGTACAACGGCAACCGCTTCCAGTTTGCGTTCGATAACGTGTGGGTGACCGACGGCCCCGATGTCTCGCTCACCGACTCGGTTCAGCCCAATGGGCTGGCGCGCTGCTTCACGGGTGGGCAGGTACCCATCGAGGTGGAGTTCTTTAACTACATGTGTAGTGATACCGTGAATGTGCCTGTCGAAGTGCGCGTGACCGGCCCCGGCGGTGCGCAGAGCATCAGCGAGATATTCGCTGGCCCAGCCACCAGCCTGACGACCCAGTTGTATCTATTCGTGGACTCGATCACGGCGCTGGATACCGGATTGTATCAGATTGATGTCTACACCGACCTGGCGAACGACGTCCACCGCCTGAACGACACGCTGAGCTGGACGTATGACCGTCGGCAGCCCATCATCAATACCTACCCATATTTCGAGGACTTTGAGTCTGGCGACGGCGCTTTTATCGCGTATACGAACAACGGCAACAAAAACTGGCGCTATGGTGCATTGCCCTACATCAACGGCCCGGAGGGCAATGGCAACAGCTGGTATACCGAGAGCAACCAGAGCAACTATGCGAATTTCTGGCTGGAATCGCCGGTGTTTGATTTCAGCAGCCTGAGTAGCCCGGTAATGAGCTTCGAAATCAAGGCGAACATTCTGGCCACCCAAGGCTCGCACGTGCGCATGGAATACACCACCGACGGCGGTGCCACCTGGACGACCCTCGGCGACGAGACTACGCCCCGCTGGTACAGTATTCTGCCGGCCTGGAGCACACATACCGGCTTTGGCCCGCCGTGCACGGGGGCCTGCTGGGGCGGTGTGGAAGATTGGACGACTGTGACGACGAGCATCTGCCATTTGGCTGGCGAAAGCTGTGTGCAGTTCCGACTGATGGCCGATCGCTATCAGTATAACAGCAACCGCTTCCAGTTTGGCTTTGACAACTTCCGGGTCGCAGACGGGCCGGAAGTCATGATCGCCGAGCCATACGCGCCCAGCGCGCTACCGGCGTGCTTTGTGGGCACCACCAATTTGGAAGCGACAGTTTACAACAACGGCTGCTCGCCCATCAGCAGCATTCCAGTCACTGCAGGAGTGGTGGGCCCGAACGGCCCGCAAAACCTGAGCGAGACGGTCACTGGCCCCATTGCACCCGGTGCGAGCGTGCTGCACACGTTTGCCACCCCCATCGACGTGGCTCAGGCGGGCACTTATAACTTGGAGCTCATTGCGAGCTTGCCGGGCGATGCCCTGCCACCCACCGACACACTCGCCTGGTCGCTTGAGCGCCCACATGAGATCGTGAATACCTTCCCCTACACCGAAAGCTTCAACGGTGGCACAGGTACCGGTGGGTGGGCCGCCGGTGGCGGCAATGCCAGCCGCTTCTTCTCGCATGGCACGATTCCGTATGCGGGCGGCCCCGATGGCCAGGGCGATTGCTGGTTCCTGACGGTGAACGACGGTAGCTGGACACGCGCCTAGGTGACGAGCCCCGCTTTCGATTTCAGCACTGCCGACAACTCGCGCCTTGAGTTCGACATCAAGATGAACCACCGCACGTACAGCAACTATGGGCACTACCAGGTCGAGTACACCACCGACGGTGGCAGCACATGGAATGTGCTGGGCAGCAACGCCGATGCCACCTGGTATGGCGTGCAGCCAACCGCTGGTGGCCACCAGGGTTTCGGCTCTGTCAACGGCACCTGGGGTACGCTGACAGACTGGACGCGCGTGAGCCTCGACCTCTGTATCCTTGCGGGTGAGCCCTGCGTGCAGTTCCGCGTGGCGACGGACCGCTACCTCTATAACGGCAACCGCTCGCAGTTTGCCTTCGACAACGTGCGCGTGACCACCACGCCCCACGATGCGCAGACGCTGGATGTGCGTGGCTGCTATGGCTCGGCCTATGGGCTGGATGTCGACGTAGAGCACATCTTGCGCTGCACCTCTCCCGTACTCAACGACCTGACGCTCTTCTACGTCATCGACGGCGATACGAATTCGCACACATTCAATAGCCTTGGGCTGAACCCCGGGGATTTGGCGACGCTCACGATCCCGAACGTGACGATTCCGAACCAGACTTCCAATGTCGTGGTTTGGAGTGAGTTCCCGAACGGCACCTTCGACCAGATCATCGAGAACGACAGCACCGTCGTCGACCTGAACACCTTCCCGCACTGCAATGACCACTGCTCGAATGCGATTGAGCTGGGTATCGGCACCACTACGGCTTCCCAAACCAGCGAGGCGACGGTGAACCCTGCCGAGGATTCGGACTTCTCGGATTGCTCAGAGATCGTGACGATCGAGAACACCGTCTGGTAAAGTTTCCAGACGGACGCTGACGGCGGTGAGGTGACGGCCATCATCCACGATATCGTACCCACCTCTGGCACGCTTGGCTTGCAGGTGGACATCATGGAAGTGACTGGCCCCAACCCCTGCGACCCCGCCGACCGCACGAGCCTGTTCTGCGCCTCGCCGGGCAACCTCGACAGTATTGAATACGGGCCAGTGAATCTGCCGGGCAATACGCAGTATCTAATCGCAATCGACGGCTACTCGGGTACCGATGCCGATTTCCTCATCACGCTGCTGGGTGATGGCTTCCTCCCAGTGAGCTACTTGAGCTTCACGGGTCACCTGGTGGGCAACGACGCGCACCTGCGCTGGACCACCGCCAGCGAGCTCAACAACATGGGCTTCGAACTGCAACGCAAACCCCAACACGCGCAGACGTGGGAGTCCATCGGCTGGATCGAAGGCAATGGCACGACCTACACGCCGACGACCTACACCTGGCGCGACAACGACCTGCTGCCGGGGCAGTACTTCTATCGCCTGAAGCAGATGGACTTCGATGGCACGACGGACTACTCGAACCTCGTCATGTTGCAAGTGGGCCAAGAGATGGCTGGCTTCAGCGTTGGCCAAAACCGCCCCAACCCCTTCACGGGCGAGACGATGATTCCGCTCTGCCTGCCCGAGCCGGGCGATGTGTCGCTGAAAGTCTACGACCAGGTGGGCAAGCTGCTGTTCAGCAGCGAACGCAGCCTGAGTGCCGGCGACCACGCCTGGGACATCGACGGCCTGAGCGAGTTCACCGCGGGCGTGTACTACTACCGCGTCGACTACAACGGCCAGAGCGAGACCCTGCGGATGGTGAAGACGGAGTAAACCCTCGGCCGGGTGTCAATAAAAACGAAGGGGCTCGCATTACGCGAGCCCCTTCTTGCATGGAAGAAATCGGTCGTCAAAAGGTTGCAAACGAAGAGTCTGGATCAGGCCGTCCCTTTCAAGATTTTATTCCAGTACAACCACGGCAGCACGCGCTTTTTGAGCTGGTACATGCTCCAGCGCTCTTTGCCCTGGTCGATGGGGA
>CAZTEZ010000202.1:0-6024 GCA_964611815.1 uncultured Bacteroidia bacterium
AGCGTGTCCACGTCGACCGGCATGCCCGTGTGCACCATGCTGCGGAAGCCGTATTTCTCCACGGCTTCCGTGTAGAAGGGGTGATCGCCGCGGTGGGGGCCGACCATCGTGTCGAGGTGGAGGCGCTCGAAGTGTGCCCAGTTCTCCTGATCGCTGTTCCACAGGCCGATGGGAAAGATGTCTTCGAAGGCGCGCCGGTGGGCATCTGCGTGACGGATCCGGCGGGCAAGTTCGAGATCGTGAACAATGCCTACGCGGCCATTTACGGTTACGAACAGTCCGAGATGGAAGGCAAAGCCCACACCATGGTGGTGCCCGCCGACGAACGCGACAACACTCAGCAGGCACACGACCGCTTCATCGAAGGCGAAGACTTGGGCCGCGGTGAGTTCATCAACCTCACGAAAGACGGCGAGAAAGTCGTGGTGCTGGCCGATGCTGTTCGCATCGAAGGTGGCGACAGCAAGCCACGCAAAGTGACCTTCGTGCTCGACATCACACAGCGAAAAGCCGCCGAAGAGAAGCTGCAGCAGACGCAAGACGAGCTGAAGGAATCGCTCGCGCAAATGGAGGCCGCGCAAGACAAGATGCGCCAGACGCAGGCGGAGTTGAAAGTCAGCGAGACGTTGAACCGCAACATGATCGAGCGCGCGCCAGTGGGCATCGGCGTGTTGAATCCCGATGGCGAGTTCGAGACCGTCAACGACACCTTCAACTTTGTGTTCGGCTACGAAGGCGAGGCGCTCATCAATGCGCCCTTTGAGATGTTGATCCCAAAAGACGCAAAAACCTACTGGCAGAAGCGCCTGAAGCAAGCGCTGGAAGGTGACAAGGAAATCCAGGGCGAGTTCACTGGCCAGCACAGCGACGGCCACAAGCTGACGTTGCTGATGGACTCCACGCTGATTCAGACGGCCAGCGGCGACCAGAAGCTGGTACTCTTCGTCGTGGACATCACCTCGCGCAAGCAAGCGGAGGCGGAAGTGCAGAAACTCTCGCTGGTGGCCTCGAAGACCGAGAACGCCATCTTCATCACCAACAAAAAAGGTGAAGTGGATTGGGTCAACGAGGGCTTCACGGCGCTCACAGAGATGACGCAGAAAGACATCGCCGGAAAGAACATCGTCGATGTGCTGATTGAAGCCGGTGCCGACGAAGAAGCTGTGAACAACGCCATTGTCGAACTAAACGACGGCAAGGCCGTGAGCCTGGAGCAGCCCTTCAACACCGACGACGACACCCTGTGGCTGGCCTGGCGCATCACCCCGGTGATGAACACCGCCGAGAAAAGCACGCAGTTTGTCGCCATCGGTTCTGACCTCACGGAGCTGAAGCTGAAGCAGGAGGAGCTGGATGCGGCCCTGAACGAAATCAAGGCCTCGCAAAACCAGCTAGTGATCTCCGAAAAGATGGCGGCACTTGGGCAGCTCATTGCCGGGGTGGCACACGAGGTAAATACGCCCATCAGTGCTGTGAAAGCTTCGGTCGGTAACCTGCAGCGTATGCTGCCGGAGACCCTGGGCGAACTGCCGAAACTGATGGCGAAGATCCCGAAAACGCTGATGCCGACCTTCAAAGACCTGGTCGCCCGTGTGATCGAAAACGACACGACCTTCAGCACCAAAGAGGCCCGCAGCCACCGCCGCGCCCTCAACAGCCAACTGGAAGAGCTGGAGGTGGACAACGCCGAGGAGTGGGCAGAGCACCTGGTTGAAATCCGCGTTGTGGATGACATCGAGAGCTTTCTGCCGCTGCTGCAGCACAAGAACGCACCCGAGATCATGGACGTGGTCTACAAGATTGGCCAGATGAAAGTGAACGTCTCGAACATCGAGACCGCCTCGGCCAAGACCTCGAAAGTGGTGCAGGCGTTGAAGAACTACTCGCATGTACAGAGCTCGGACCGCCTCGTCGAGACGGACCTGAAAGACTCGCTCGAGACCGTGCTGACGATCTTCCACAACCAGACGAAGTACGGTATCGAAGTCGACACCGACTACGGCGACGTACCGCCCGTGATGGTCTTCCCCGACGAGCTGGGGCAGGTCTGGACGAACATCATCCAGAACGGCATTCAGGCCATGAAAGGTGAGGGTACGCTGACAATCCGTACGGATGTCGATGGCGAGTACGCTCGGGTGCAGCTTGGCGACACCGGTTCGGGCATCCCCGAAGAGATACAGGAGCGCATCTTCGACCCGTTCTTCACCACAAAAGGGCAGGGCGAGGGCACTGGCTTGGGCCTCGATATCACCCGCAAAATTGTCGAGAAGCACCACGGCAAAATCAGCGTGGAAAGCGAACCCGGCAACACCGTGTTCACCATCCTCATTCCACTGGAAAGCAAGATTGAGGAATGAGCCCGATTCGCACCTCGTATTGAATACCCATCTGACGTTCAACCCTTAAGCGAAAGACCATGTCGAACAAACGCCCGCTGATCATCATGCTCGACGACGACCAGACCGTCCTCGATTGCCTCACCAACCAGCTGCGCAGCCGTTTCCAGAGTGCCTTCACGTACGAGACGACCACCAGCATGACCGAGGCCTGGGAGGTTATCGAAGAGGCCGTGGAAGACCAGCGCCCGATTCACCTCATCATTTCAGACTGGAACATGCCGCAGCAAAACGGCGACCAGTTTCTGATTGATGTGCAGAGCAAGTACCCCGGCATCCCCCAGCTGATGCTTTCGGGCTACGCCGACGAAGAAAGCGTGGAGCGCGCCCGCCAGGGCGCCAACCTCGTGGACTACATCGCCAAGCCCTGGGACGAGGAAGACATCTACCGGATTGTGGAGGGCGTGGAAGCGCCCTTCCAACCGGCCTGATGCCTCGCGCCGCAACCCGCTGAACCACACGAACCACACCCAGCAATCAGACCCGCCACATACGCGCTTTCAACTGCCACTTAAACCACTATCACCTAACCCACTTCAAAATGAGCAAGAAAACCATACTCTTTGTCGACGACGACCCCATTGCGCTGCAACTCGTCATGGATGAATTCCGCAAGGTTTTCGCCAATACCGTGCGCTACGAACGTGCCACCACTGCCGAGGAGGCCGAAGAACTGATCATGGAGGAGATGGTGCTGAGCGGGCGGCTGCCCGCCATAATCGTCTGCGATTGGATGATGCCCGGCAAAAAGGGCGACCAGTTCATGAAAGAAGTTAAAGCCATGTACCCGGAGATCAGCCTGATTTTGCACTCTGGCCTGGCCAACAAAGCCGAAGTCGAGCGCATCGAAGACTCCGCATCGCTGCTGTGCAGCCTGCCCAAACCCTGGGACGGCAAGACTTATGTCGACCGCATCTTCAAAGCGCTTTCCGCAGCCTAGTTTTCAAGCTCAACTGTGTTCAATCACCGCCACTTTTTCAACCTGACAGCCACTAAGCCATGCCCAAAAACTACATCCTGTGTGTTGACGACGACCCCACCGTGCTCCAGAGCCTGAAGCAAGAGCTGATGAGCGGGCTCGATGGCGAGTTCAGCTTCGAACTCAGCGAATCGGGCGAGGAGGGGCTGGAGATCGTCGAGGAGCTGATCGAAGACGGCCACAGCATCCCGGTGATTATCAGCGACCAACTGATGCCCGGCATGAAGGGCGACGAGTTTCTGACGAAAGTCAACAAACAGCACCCGGCGATTCGCAAGATCCTGCTCACCGGCCAGGCCAGCGCCAATGCCGTGGGCAATGCTGTGAACTCGGCGAACCTGTACCGCTACATTTCCAAGCCTTGGGATGCGGACGATCTTTTGCAAACCGTGAAAGAAGCCGCCAAAAGCTATTTCGCAGATTTTCGACTCGAACAGCAGGTGCAGTTGTTGACCGACATCAACAGCTACGCCATGCACCTGGCTGAGCACATCCACCTCGAAGACTGGATGAGCGCGCTGGGCGAGCAGCTCTTCAACGACCTGAAACCCACCGGCGTGGCCATCTGCATCAACAGCAACGGCAGCGCCGACGGCTCGTCATTCAAACAGATTTTGGCCGGGCGTAAAAACGGTACCAGTTTCTCACTAGGCAAGAAAGACGTCGAGCGCTTCACGCAGGACTACCCGCTGGGTGTTATCACCGAAGCGCAGGTGAACGGCAAGACGATTCACCTAGCGAATGCGGTTTCCGATCGCGATTGGCGCAAAAACCCGGTCATCGAAGAGCAGCAGTTACGTTCGATATTGTGTGCGCCCATCATGAAAGGCGACAAGAACCTGGGTTCGATCTATGTCGAAAACGGCAGTAAGCGAAACTACTTCGAGCAAACGAAAGTCGATCTGCTGACGGCCGTGGGCAAGCAGGCGGGCTTTGCGCTCGATCAGATTTTGCTCTACGAGAGCCTGGAATCGAAGGTGAAATCGCGCACGAGCGAGATTCAGGAAGACTACGGCACCATGCGCGACAGCATCGCTTATGCGCGCCGGCTGCAAGACTCGATCATGCCGCTTGAGAGCCAGCTGAAGAAAGCCGTGAACGATGCCTTCGTGTTCAACAAGCCCAAGGACGTGCTTTCCGGCGATTTCTTCTGGTTTCGCCGCATCGGCGATAGCGTCATGATTGCCGTCGCCGACTGCACGGGCCACGGTGTGCCCGGCGCGTTTATGTCGATCATGGGCACGCACTTCCTTAACCAGATCATCATTGAAGACGGCGTGACCGACCCGGGCGAAGTGCTGACGGTGCTCGATATCCGAATGCGCAACATGATGCAGTCGGAATCGGAAGTCGATCAGATGAAGGACGGGATGGATATTGTACTCATTAATATACCAGAAAGTGGGGACGATATTTCATATGCCGGTGCAAGACGTCCGTTGCTGATTTCAGAAGGCGAGACCATCAAGCGCCTGAATACAACCAAGCGCTCTATCGGTGAGGTTTTAACAGACGATGATGTCGGTTTCGAAACAAAAAACTTAAAACGTGAAACCGATACAACCTGTTATATGTTTTCCGATGGCGTGACAGATCAGTTCGGAGATGGCAGCAAGAAAAAGTTCACGCTGAAACGCCTCCAGGAACTACTGACAGCCTCCCTCTTTTTGCCCATGGATCATCAGAAAAAAGTCCTCGAAAACCGCTTCAAACTCTGGCGCGGCGACGTTCCTCAAACCGATGATGTGATCGTTGTCGGAATCAAGTGCTAACCCCAAAGAAACACCCCCTAAACACCTTAAATCATGGATATTAATCAGGCAAAACTGGAGCTTTTCAACAAGATTCAAGCCACGAACGACCCCGCGAAAATCAACGCGATTTTACAGCAATTCGGTATGCCGCCCATCAGCGCGAACGGCAATGGGAACGGTGCATCTGGCGACGGGGGAAATATGAGTCGCGAAGAGTTTTTAAAGCGTTTGCGCGGCTAATACAATTACGAAAACATGATATCGAAAAGGGGTATGCATTTTAGCATAGCCCTTTTGATGTTCTATCAAAAAATAACGTTGGGAAGTATGTTTTATATTCTAGGGAAAACCCTGGTCTTATCTGCAGGTTTAGGCAAATGATTACGCACAATTTGCATTTGTTTATTTGCGGTTGGATACTCCGATTACAACTCTGATATTTGGAGTGTTAATCAACGTAACAACTCATACACCCATGGAACTGAAAGAAGCTACCCGCCTGCGCCAGGCTATCGCTGATACGCCCGAGCGCTTCGAAGAACTCGTGAACAACACCGACCTCTGCGTCTGCGTGACGGACCGCGATGGTACGTTCACGTACATCAACGACAACTACAAGAAAATGTACGGCTACGAAGAAGATCAGGTCGTCGGTAAACACTGCATCATGGTGGTGCCGCCCGCCGACCGCGAGAAGCTGCTCGTCGCGCACGACAAGTTCATCCTCGAGCACGAGGAGATCCCCGCCCGCTGGACGGTACTCGCCAACGACGGCCGCCTGATGACCGTCGTCGCCGAGGCGATGTACAGCGAGGAAATCCTGAACGGCCGCCCAAGCAAGATCACGTTCGTGTATGTCGAGAACCAAAACGCTGGTCAGCTGACCCCTGAC
>CAZTEZ010000203.1:0-5978 GCA_964611815.1 uncultured Bacteroidia bacterium
GATGATGTGGGACCCTTCGGCTTCGGCCTTCCGTGCTGGTCGTGTTACGGCCACGCAATGGGATGCTGCAAACGTGGGCGACTACAGTGCCGCACTGGGCTTGAACAATATAGCCAGCGGTGCCCAAAGTTTTGCCGCTGGGGGTGGCAATGAGGCCTCGGGTCAGCAGAGCATTGCCCTCGGTGGCGATGTAATCGCTGGCAACACTTATGCCGTCGCCATGGTGCACGAGGCCGAAGCTATCGGTTTTGGATCTTTTGCCGCTGGTGGCTTCAACGAAGCAAACGGTGACTACAGCACGGCTGTCGGCGGCTTTACGGTTACGGAATCGGCCTACGAATTTGCAGCCGGTATTTACAACACAGGTTACCTTGCGAATGATGTTAACGGTTATGACCCTGCCGACCGAATTTTCGTCATTGGTAACGGCACCGGGCCCGGTAGCCGTAGCGATGCCATCCGCGTGCTTAAAAACGGCAACACCGCCATTGGTAACCTCAACCCCAGTGCACGCTTGCACGTCGATGGCGACTTCCGCGTAGGCTATGGCAGCGCTGTTAGCGAAATTGTTGATTTTACCGCCCTGAGCGCATTTACAAATGCCAACGAACTGCAAGACACCATGCTGCTGACGGGTTCCGCGATTAAGACACTGATTAGTGACTCGCTATCAACCGTGAGCTTGACCAATTTCGAGGAAACGACCGTAGCGCTTTCGGGCTCCGAAGCCGCCGTCTGGCGACCGGCCAGTTCGGTAGGCGCCACTGCCGGCATCGTGCTGCACCCGCGCGGCAATGGCTACATCGCCGCTGACGCACCGGATAGCGCCGTAGCAGGTGGCAACGCCCGAGGTGCTTATGCAGTGGATTGGCAGATGATTCGCTCCACCCCCGCACAAGTTGCGAGCGGGCTAGCTGCAACCATAGGCGGCGGGGGAAATAACACCGCCAGTGGCGAATTTTCAACTGTTGGCGGCGGGGAGAATAACACCGCCAGTGGCCCATCTTCAACCGTTGGCGGCGGGTTTGAAAACACCGCCGAAGGCCTTCGTTCAACCGTTGGCGGCGGAGAGGGCAATTTCGCCGATGGTGATTACGCAACCATCCCGGGTGGCCGAGGCCTCAATGCACGATCTTACGGCGAGGTATCGCTGGGCTATTGGAACACCCTTTACACGCCTGACAACACAGGTGCCAAAGACCTCGACGACCGCCTCTTGGTCGTTGGTAACGGTACGTTTACCTCACGTGAAGACGCCTTGCGCCTGATGAAATCGGGCAATATGGCGATTGGTGATTTCAACCCTGAGGTTCGTTTGGATGTGGCTGGCGAGATTCGCCCGGGCAGTAGCGGAGATGCTGCCAGCGCCAATAACATCGGCGCCTTGCGCTGGAACGGCACCGACATACAGTACAGCGACGGCACCGCCTGGAATGCGCTGGGCGGCGGCTCGCTCTGGAACACCAACGTTAACGGTATCGATTACACCGCCGGCAATGTCGGTATTGGTACGAATGCACCCGCCAACCCACTTGAAATCGTCCACAACGGCACTGGTGCCGCCGCACAGTTCATTGACGCCAGCGCTACCGGCGCGTCCAACTTCGGTATCGAGATCGTGATGAAACCGACGAATACCTCCAACACCGATGGCTTGAATATCTCGTTGGAAGATGATGCGACGAACAACCAAGATTTACGCGGTGTGTTTAACACCATTGATGCTGTTGGTTCGGGTAATAAATACGGGGTTCGTAATGAGTTCATCAACAGTAACAATGCCGCTTCTACCTCCTATGGCCTGTACAATCTGTTTGATCCGCTCTATGCCGGCGACCGCTATGGGGTCTTTTCGGCCAACGACGATTTCAACTACTTCACCGGCGAGGTGGGTATTGGTGTTGACCCCAATGGCGGCAACGACAGCAAGCTTGAAGTGTATAGCAACCGTGAAAACGGTTTGCAAATTGACTTCATCGGTGTAACGGGTGCACAGACAGCCATTAGAAGTACGATCGCTCAAAACGGCACGCCGGCAGGAACAGTTGATGGTTTTAACCTGACCATCGATGCCACTAGCTTTGCCGAGCGCCGTGGTATGTCTGTCGATTTTCAAGATGATGGAGTCACTGGCGGTAACACTGTAGGCTACAACGTAGAATACGGCTACAACGTTGGCGATGAATATGGCTTCCGAGCGCTGGGTGAAGATTTTAACTACTTCTCTGGCAACCTCGGCATCGGTAATGGTGGGGCGAATACCCCCCCAGATCCGCTTTTCATAGAAACAAATGATGTCGACCAACAACAGACCGTTCGTTCGCGCACCGGTAACAATCTCGGCGACAACCGGCTGACCCTTCAGCGCAGCAATAACGCTAGTGAAGTCGAAGACCAATGGATACTTGGCACACTTGGTTTTGGCGGGTACGATGGTAACGATTGGCGCAATGGCCCGGACGGAGGTGCGTTCATTCGTTCAGTAGCAGCCGACGACTGGAGCCTCGGCAGCAACTACGGCGCAGACCTGAGGTTCCATACCACGGCTCAGACGACGACCACCCCGCAAGAGCGCATGCGTATTACCGACGACGGCAAAGTCGGCATCAATACCATTGGCCCCGAAGAAGAGCTGCACGTGCGTGGCAATACGTATATGGATGGGGCCCAGCGGGTGAAAGTTATCAGGGCGGTAGCTGGGGGGGGGGTCTACGTCCCGAATGACCAAGACTATGTGATTTTGGTAGATAACACAATCAATGCTGTGGAGGTCCCGACCTCAGGTCTCAGAGATGGCCGAGTGCTGATTATCAAGCAGTTGTTTGGAAGTGGCGGGACCGAGTTTCAGGATGCAGAAGGTAATCCTATAGAAGGCAGCGCTCCCCCATATAATTTGGTAGACGGCCAGCTAGGATCAAGAGGTTCTTTTACCTTGGTTTTTGAACAGACTAATACACCGTCTCCGGGCGACGGCGAGTGGCACTTAATTAGCGGAAAGTATTAAGCGTAATCAAGATACTGAAGAACTTTTTGCAAGCCTGGTGTACTCACATCAGGCTTTGCTTTTCACTAAATGATAGCTGTACTTATGAATACCCTCCCACAAGCCCAACTCGACGCCTCGCAGCCCTGGAGCGAATACCTCCGCTTTTTCGAGCAGCTCGTCGCCGAGGGCAAGACTACCGGCGAGAACCAAAGCGCCGAGATGCTGCATTACACCAAGCTGAACCTCGCGCGCACACGCCGCAGCTACAAGACCCTGCAGCTCTCGGACACTTTACGCGACGAGCTACTGAAACTCGACGAGGATTGGCTGTGGCTGGCCATCACGGAGCCCTGGTGCGGCGATGCAGCGCAAATACTTGGCGCCGTGGCGGCCATCGCTGAGCATTCGCCCAAAATCGAGTTGCGCACCATCCTGCGCGACGAGCACGACGACCTCATGCAGCACTTCCTCACCAATGGCGGCAAAGCGATTCCGATCGTCATCTGCGTGCGCAAATCAGACTTGAAAATCCTCGGCCATTGGGGACCGCGCCCGGCGCCCATGCAGAAGATGGTGATGGACTACAAAGCCGACCAGAAGGGCGTGGCGTTCAAAGACTTCGTCGAGCTCATCCACAGCACCTACGCCAAAGACAAGTCCGTGACACTGATGGCCGAGCTGGAGGAGAAGGTGAAGGGGTGGCGGGTTTAGTGCCATTACCAACTTCGTCATCCCGAGCTTGTCGAGGGATCCGAGAGGATAGCGACTACTGCTTACTCGGATCCCTCGACAAGCTCGGGATGACTAAATTTTGTCAATTTTGTCAATTCTTAAAATTCTGGTTCAAAGATTAACCTAATACTCCTCCGTCTTCTTCAGCTTGCCCCGGCGGTTGTAGAAATACCACTTGCCCACGCGCTTGCCGTCTGCAAACTCGCCCTGGCTGCGAAGGTTGCCGTTCTTCCAGTACTCGCGGTAGTCACCTTCAAAGGTGCCCTCAAACACGTAAGCGCGTACTTTGAGCTTACCATTTTTGTGCATCTCCTCAAATAATCCGTCCGGCAGATTCACCTCGACGTTACCATCGCGGTCGACCTTGCCGTAGTAGAGCTCGCCGACGGGCACCTCGTCTTCTGCGCCGGTTTCCTCGGCTTTCTCGCGTAGCTCGCCATAGAGGCTGTAGTCTTTCACGTCGTCGACGCTGTAGCGAATCTCAGAGCGCAGGTCATACGTGCGGTCTTCCGCGCCCGTCAGCTGGAAGCCGATGTGGCGGAAGGCCACGAGATACTCGCGGTTTTTTTGGAGGTCCTTCCAGTCCTCGGGCTCCAGATACTCGTACAACAGCGGTTGCAGCCGCGCCATGTTGATGTACGTGAACACATTCGAGTCGTCGTTGAACTGCGCGGCGAGGTCGCGGTAGTCGTCCTCTTCTTTCAAGAAGAGCTCCTCGTCGGCGTCGTCGAGGTAGTATTGCAGCACGTCGATGTTTTCGGCGAAGATGATCCAATCGCCGTATTGCGTGAAGTAGGGCACATCGAAACCCGAGAGCAGCTTGCCGAACAGCAGCTTGAAGAAGCCCTTCACTTTGAATTTATGGATCGTATAATCGCGGTACTCCACCGGCTTGAACTTTACCGGCGTGCGCCGACGGATGCGCTTCAGAATGTGAAATAGCCCCGCTTGTGCAGCGACATGATCCGGCGCGTGCAAGAAGAGCAGCTTGTCGGCGGGTTTGCCCTGAATTTTGGGCGAGGCCAGTGCAATGGCGACCTCCTTGCCGATCCAGCTCAAAAAGTGCTCTTCGATGTCGATGCCCAGGTATTTTTCGATGGTTCGCTTGTCTTCCATATAGCTGTCCAGGCTGTCGACGTTCTCCTCCAGCTGCTTCTCGAAGGTCGTCATCACGTCTTTGAAGCCGTCGAAGCCCAGGCTGAGGTAGAGCGCCGTTCGGGCGGGGAGTACGGCTTCGGCGCGGCGCTCGCCGGTGCCAGCTTCGACCATCGCGCTGAGCATATTCGTCTGATCCTCGCCGAGCTTGAGCTGGCCTTTCAGCTCCAGGTGCTTCTCGCCCAGTTCGAAGCCCATGCCCGCGAGGTCGAAGCTCTCGCCCATTTCGGCGAGTAGTTCGTCATCGGAGTACACGCCCAGCATGCTCGCCAGGTGCTCGCTCTGGAAGTAGAAGTCGAACATCTTCTTCCCGCCGATGTCTTCGCGCAGGGTGGCGAACGTCTGGTCGTCGGGCAGCTTGGGGTCGGCGTGGGCGTCGATGCTCGCGTGCAGCAGGCTTTGCCGGTAGCTGCACACCAGCAGGTTGTCCTTCACAGTCAAATACAAAGGTTCCTTAGGTTCGTCGGGGTCGATAATGACGAGGTAATCGGTGCCGGCGTGCTCCGCCTCCTGCACTTTCATGCCGAGGTTTTCCATGACGGGTGTCAGCGTCACACTTAGGCTCACGAGCTTCGCGTCGCGGTCGAGGTCAACGAGGTAGAGCATGTCCCAGTCATCCTCGGCGATGGTGTGCATCGAGACGGTCAGCGGGCGGTTGGCCAGCAGGTCGAACATCGTCTCGTTCTCCATGATGAGCGAGTCCATGTACGTGAGCTGCGAATCGATTTCTGCGAAAGCCTCGTTTTTGATCAGGTGCTGCCAGAGCTTGCTCTTAGCCAGCTCTTTGTACGACTCGATGGGCTCTTCGGCCTGAATAATCACGGCCGCGTCCTGCGGCACCATCTGCAGGCTGTTAATGCTGTTTTGGGGCCAGAAGAAGTAGTAGCCGACAAACGCGCCGATGACGAGCAGCAGGGCGATGAGCAGCCATTTGAAGAAGCGTTTGAGGAAGCGCATGGGCAGAGCGAAAGAAGTGGATGCTTAAATCTACTAACTTTGGCTAGCTTCACCTACGTCCCTCGTCGAAACCCTGCCCAGACCATGCCCGCCCAAGAACTCCGCCTGACCGCCGCCGACGGCACCGTGATTGCCGCCGATGTGTACC
>CAZTEZ010000204.1:0-5964 GCA_964611815.1 uncultured Bacteroidia bacterium
AGTCGTGGCACCACAGCAGGCCGTACTTGTCGCGAAAGAGGTTGTCGATCATCGCACCCGAATGCCGCGCACCGGGAATCTCGATGAACGAGCGCCCGTCGTAGCGATAAAGCCCGACTTCGGTGCCCAACAATAGCGTGCCGTTGGTGGTGTCGGCATACAGGCTGTAGACTGAATTGCTGGGCAGGCCCTCGCGGGTGGTCATACGGCTGAGCTCCACCCAATCGCCGGTTTCTACAGGCGGCTGGGCATGCGACTGCCAGGCGCTCAATATCAGCAGATTGAGCGCCGCATACAGTCGGAAAAAGCTGGTGATGCCGTCCATGCGCGCCTAAATCTACACACTAGAAATTTCATCTGGCGGTCCATCGCCCGGCGCTCGGAAACGCGGCCGTGCGCTTCGTTAGTGTGGCGGTGCATTTCGGAAAGAAATCCCTACGGTTCGTTCGTTGAAACCCGGTGCTCGGAAAGTCGAGCAGCAACTGGGTCGCGCGTTGTGCAGTTTCGTATCGCCTGTATCAGATGATACAGGCCACTAAAATCATTTGCTACACTTCGTACAAAACTCCAATCACATGAAAAAACTCTTACTCTTATTCACGCTCGGGCTGCTGGCAAGCGGCGCCTGGGCCCAGCCGACCGATATCCAGGAATACAACCGTATTGGTGGCAATGGCGATGAGCGCGTGCGCGGGCTGGCCATTGGCCCTGCCGACCAAATGTACCACGTCGGTTCTACCGCCAGTTCGCCACTAGTAGCACAAAGTGGGGCCACATCTGTCAGTTGGGCTGCTGCCGGCATTTCTGGCGCCGGCTTTTTGTCCCTAACGGATTCCTCTGGTGCCGAAGACTTGCTCGTGATTACGAACGCCGTCGCAGAAGCTGTGGCCGTGGCCAGCAATGGCGATATCTACGTCGTCGGTGAAATCACTGGTGCTTCTGACATCGTGCCCGGTGGCGGCTTTGCCAATACGCCCCCCAACACCAGCAACGCTTTTATCTGGAAGCTGGATGCCAACATGAACACCATCTGGGTGAAAACCTTGCCAACTGCATCGGCTGAGGCCAATGCCAGTCGAATTGAAATCGACGGTGATGACAACCTATACATCGCTGGCGAGTTCTCTGGTAACATCTATCTCGATTTCAATGCCGGACCGAGCACATTACCTAATCCGGCACAAGACCTCACTAGCACCAACGCTGAAGATGGTTATATAGCGAAACTCGACAGTGCCGGCAACTACTTGTGGGGCCACCATGTCACGGTCGACGGCGACATCTTTTTCTAGGGCTCAGATATCAGCACGACCACCAGTCGGATCGGCTTCACGGGCTTCCACAGAGGCAACCTGGTGAGTTTTGTGCCGGGTGGTGCCGACGACGTCAGCAACTTCACGCTCGCCAACAACAAGACCTACACGGTCATCTTCGATACGGCCCGCAACTGGATCGCCTCGAACAACATGAGCATCACCAACTCGAACAGCGCGCCCGTCAACCAAGGCATCGCATTCGACAACAACGACGGTAGCTACGCTGTAACGGGCTACAACAACCTGAACGGCCTACAAATCGACAACACCAATCTATTCTTAAATAATGCCGGCGGGTTTGTTGTGAAATACGATGCCAACGGCACAGGCGTCTGGGAACACGAAACCGGCACCGGACGTGGACTGGATGTAGATATCGACGCCGATGGGAATGTATACACCTCGGGGTGGCTTGACGGCGCACCGTTTGCAGGGTTTGGCCTTGGCCTTAATGCCTTTGGCAACCCCGTAGAATACAACGCCACTGGCAACAGTGCAACGGGCACCGGTCGCCATGCGTATTGGGGCATGTTTGATAAATACGGCAACGCGATGTGGGCGGAGTTCGTCGGTGGTGTGGATATGCGCGCCTCCAACATCATCTTTACCGACAACGGCCCCCTGGCGGTTTCTGGCGAATACAACGACAGTTTCGATGCATATCAGCTTAACGCCATTCCGTATAACAACAACATCGAAGTCTATAATTTCCTGTTAAACTACCAGCAGCCCGATTGCTTCGGCGTCGGTTTCGACACCGAGCTGATCGACACGATTCTGTGCGAAGGCAACGACTTCAGCTATACGGTTGATGTCTCTTATGACTCTGCCAGCACGACTTACGAGTGGATTGATTTGAACACAGGCAACCCCGTACCGGGCCAAACCTCGAACACGTTTGACATCACCGGCGCAGTTGAGGCTGACGGCGGCTTCTTCCAGCTCGTTGCGACCAACGGTTGTGGCCAAACGCAAACCAGCAATACGCTACGCATTGGCGTCACTGACGCGCCGTTAGTTTTGCTGCCCGACACTGCGAATGGCTGCGAAAGCCTGCTTGGCAACAATTTCGGTAGTCTGCGCCCGCAGATCGTTTCTGCCGGAACCACGACCTACGAGTGGTTCAAAGACGGCACCAGTCTGGGCACGCAAACCGAGCCTGCCTATGAGTTCAGCCCCTACACCAACGCCGATGCTGGTACGTATGTGATCTCGGTGACGGACGCATGCGGCACAACGGACGATACGGTGGTCGTGGTGACGCAAGACCAGCCCTACATCGTGCAGGACTTCCCAGCCCAATTTGAGCTTTGCTCTGGCCAAACCGCACAACTGCTTGCAACGGTGGGTTCAATCGACACCCTGGCGTTTGATCTGATCTTCAATGGTGCTGTCAATTCATCCTTGACCGGTCAAACGGGCTCTCAATTTGGGATCACATTGGATGGCAACGTCCCGGCGATTTTCGGTGCAACGGTTCGTTTGGACTTCTCCGGCAGTTGCGCCAATGTGTCTACCACGACGACGACGATCGTACAGGGTGCTGCCAACCCCACGATCGATACCCAGCCTGTTGATGCAACTGTGAACGCCGGCGATGACGCCAGCTTCACCGTTGAAGCCAGTGGCTCAGACCTGACCTACCAGTGGCTGAAAGACGGCGTGGCCCTGACTGACGGCGGCAACATCAGCGGCGCGACGACCGCCACGCTGACCATCTCGAACGCTGCTGCGGCCGATGCGGGCGACTACACAGTAGAAGTAACTGGCGGCTGTGCGAACGGCACGGTGACTTCTGACCCGGCGACCCTCACGATCGGCGGCTGCGAAGACCCGGCCATCGTGGCTGCTCCGACGGGCGCTGCAACCCGACCTGCAGGTACGATCCTGAACCTGAACGTGACGGCCACCGGCGACGGCCTTGTCTACCAGTGGTTCAAAGACGTTACGGCCATGACGGACGGTGGCAACATCACAGGTGCTACGGCGGCCACGCTCACGCTTGACCCTCTGGCGCAGGCTGATGCTGGTACGTACTACTGCGAAGTCTCTGGCGATTGCGGCTCACCCGTGCAGACTGGCGACTATGTGCTGACGATCGGCCCGGCCTCGCGCCCCGATCTGTCTGCGGTCGGCATCAGCGTTTACCCCAACCCGACCGAAGGCACGCTCTTCGTCGAGTTTGAAGCCGCCCAGCGCACCGAGCTCTCGGCCGTACTGATGGACCTCAGCGGTCGCACCATCCAGGCCTGGGACGCGCTGAACACCACCGCCGGTGCCACGAACACGCTGGAGCTGAACGACGTGGCCACTGGCCTCTACATCCTCGAACTGCGTGGCGAGGGCTTCCGCGCCCAGCAGCGCATCGCGGTACGCTAAGCGCCGAGCGAGCAGTACCAAAGACGTAATAGTTGATTTGCTTTTTGCAGCCCGTCCCATTGTGGGGCGGGCTGTTTTTGTGTGCGGAGAGGTGCTGGGGTGGTTCATTCACCAACGTCTTGCTTTGGAAAGTTAATCCCGCAGTTCGTGGCCTGAGCGGTGTCGTTCGGAAACTCGGTCAGCAGGCCTGGCCACTGCTTGTTAGCATTGCGTCGATTGTCGTCGATTGCGACGGTGGTCAGTTCAAATACAACTAAAATGCAACAACAATGACACGACTTATACTCTCAATTGCGCTGCTGCTGAGCTTCGGCTCGCTCAGTGCGCAAGCTCCCGTTAATTTTCAGTGGGCAGCTGCATCTGGCAGTGCTGATTTTAACGATGAGGCCCTCGACATTGCCACCGATGCCCAGGGCAACCGCTATGTCACGGGCTATTTTGCCACTGACTTCACCTTCGATGCCAGCGTCAATTCGCTCGTATCCGATCAAAATGTCAGAAGCGCTTTTGTCGCTAAATTCGACACTGCTGGCACACTGCTTTGGCAAAAATCGCTGGGCAACAACAACGAATCCACATTGAGCGGTGGCGCCACCGGCCGAGGCATTGCCGCAACGCCTGCCGGCGATGTCGTCGTGGTGGGGGTTGTGGATGGAAATGTTGCCGAAGAAGGCGGCGACACCCCCGTTTTGGATACTGACCGCGCTCAGATGTTTCTCTGGCGACTGGACACCGACGGCAACACCGTTTGGCTGAAAGCAACCGGCTCCGATATTCAAATTCGAGGAGATAAGGTCGATTTCGGTGCAAACAATGACCTGTATGTGGCGGGCACTGAAATTGACCCAACACCCGGTGACATTAACCTGGACTTTGACGACCCTACAAACCCAGATGCAGTCAAAGTCACTGTCGATTTCGACGACGTGTTCGTTGTACGTTATAACAGCAGCGGTGGCTTCCTAAAAGCTCAAACGGTTCGAGGTAACAGGGCTGAGGGAGCAACTGACCTGGACTACACGGCCGCAGATGGCGGAAAAGTTGCGGTTTCTGGCTTTACAAGCTCTGATGGTGACGTATTTGTCGACGACGACACGAATGACAAGCTTGTGTTTGCAAGCCCGTCTAACAACAACAATGCGTTCTTTGTGGTCTACAATGACACACTTGCTTTTGATTATGGTATTCCGGCTGTTGCTGAAAATAATAATGTAATTGGCAATGGGGTGCATTTTGATGACAACAACGGCGAGCTATGGGCATTGGGCACCACCCTCGGCCTGACCAATCTTGGTGGCACCACTGGCCCGAGCAATGGCAGCTTCGAAGATCCCTTCTTGCTGCGCATAAACACCTCTGGTGGCATCGATGTGCTCAACCAATACATAGGCAACGGCGGCGATCGCGCGCTCGGTCTGGATGTAGACGCAGACGGCAACGCTTACGTCACCGGTTGGGTAGGCGACACACTGGATATGGGCGATGGCTTTGAGTACATCTCGGCGGGCGGTCGGGATGTCTTTATGATGGTCGTCGATACTTCGGGCACAACCACCTACGGCACGGGCTATGGCAGTGCGGCAGGGGATCACGGTTACCAAATCTCAATTGATCAATTTGGTCACGTTGCCGTTTCGGGCATGCATGGGCAGTCGTTCGATCTGGGCGGTTTTACGGTGCCCCATATAGGCGATCGCGACGCCCATGTGGCGTTTTTCCGTAACCCGGAAGCCATCGACGTATTGCGCGCCGACCTGCTGGAGGGCGAGCTCACCCTCTTCCCGAACCCCGCCAGCGATCAGCTCACGCTTCGCAGCAGCGTCGCCCTGAACAACGCCAGCGTAACGCTCACGGATCTCACGGGCCGCACGGTTGCCAGCTGGAACACCCTCAGTCTGCGCGAAAACCAGGCTCAGCAGCTGCAGCTCGAGGGCATTAACAGCGGCCTGTATCTGCTGAACATCAATAGCACTACCGGCAGCATCAGCCAACGCGTGATTGTGCGCTAAGGCTGCTCGCGCTCAAAGTTTAGGAGGACGACCATGAGCTCACTGAGATGCGTTGTTATCAGCGCATTTTAGTGTAGCAACTCGGCCCACGCTTCGGCGTGGGCTGTTTTTTTGTGGGGCAGTAGGTCGTCAGTTGGGTGTCAGTCCAGCACCACGACATTTTTAACCTCGAGTTGGATGTCGAATACCTTCCCGCTTTCCGGGTGTTTGAGCTTCACACTGCCGTTGAGGTCGATCGTCATGCCGGTCATCTTAACTTC
>CAZTEZ010000205.1:0-5912 GCA_964611815.1 uncultured Bacteroidia bacterium
GTTTCTTCCATCACCTCGAAAAACGGCACGATCCAGAGCACCACCCGCACCACATTGCGCATCAGCCAGGGCATATTGCCGAGGCGCTTCTTGTACGCCTTCGCAAACTTGATGAGCTTGTTTTCCGTGACTTTGCCGTGCTTCTTGTGCGCCGCCTCAAAGTACTTCGTCATGATGTAAACCCACAGCGGTTCCTGGGCGTAACTCAGCAGGAAGTAGACCGTGCGGGTGATGGCAAACTTTTTCGCCAGAATGAAGTACACCACCGGCGAGGCGATGATGAAAAACAGCGCAAGCACGATGCCGCCCACAATGCCCCAGCCTTCGCCATTGATGATGGCGCCGATGCCGAGCGGGAAGGTCGCCAGCAATCCAAACAGACTGCTCAAAACGCCCACCACCAGCCACCCGACAAACGCCAGCACACCCTTCCGGAAAACAATGCCGGTGACTTTCGCGACGGGTTTGAGCGAGACTTTGGCCATGCGCCTAAACTACGGCATTTTGCGCAACCCGTGCGTAACAGAATTGATAGCGATAGCCTTAGCAATCCAGCAGTTTTTGGGGTTGTTTTCTGGCAAATGGCATGTTTAACGTTAATTTTTTAACAAACCGGCTGTTTTCCGGCGGATTATTCACAGATTTGCAAAACCAGCTCTATTGCTATGCTCCTAAACGCCCTTTTCGCATGAGCACCCCCGACAAGCCCAACGTTCAGCCGATCCAGACGCCCAGTGGCTACAAGCTCGACCAGCTCGATCTGCAGATCCTGAAAATCCTGATCGAGAACGCCAACACGCCCTACACCGACATCGCCCGCGAACTGAAAGTCTCGGGCGGCACCATCCATGTGCGGATGAAAAAGATGCAGGAGGCGGGCATCGTCATCGGCTCGCGGCTGATTGTCGACCCCAACAGCCTGGGCTACGACGTTACGGCCTTCCTGGGCATTTACCTCGAAAAGGCCAGTGTGTACACACAGGTGGAGCAAATGCTGCGCGAGATCCCGGAGATCGTCGAGCTGCACTACACCACCGGGGCCTACAACATGTTCGCGAAGCTCATCTGCCGCAACACCAACCACCTGCGCGAGGTGCTCCACGACAAGCTACAGACCGTGCCCGGCGTGCAGCGCACCGAGACGCTCATCTCGCTCGACGAGAGCATTCGGCGCGAGATTCAGCTGGATTAAACGGGGTTAACCTGCCATTAAATAGCTTGATCGGACATTTATGGCCGCCATTGGCAATTAGTCAAAGGGTGCTGGGCTGAAGCCTTTGTGTGCTTGTTAAATCGCGCTTTCCTGCCGCGGTAAAGCACCTATCGCACTGATAAGCAGGGATTTATACTTAGTTAAGCGTATTACATGTATTACATATCTCACGTGAGTCAAGTGGCGTTTATTTTTTAAGTTTCAAGTCATGTTCACCCATCTAAAATAGAGGCTCCTATTTCTCCACAGTGCCTATTTCAGGTTGAATGTATTAAGTCTCTGAAATTCAGAAAAATTGCTCGCCTCCTACAATTGACGTACACTTGCCACGCATTCACTTTCAGAACCAAAGCGATTATTGTAGATTAGTTGCACAAAAGGTCGTTAAAATGTCGTAGCTCTAATCTAGAGTCTAGCGATGTCACAGCCTTTTGTTCTACCTTGCTCCCTGTGAAATGGACACTCCTCACGCTGTTTCAGACGATTTTAATGGGCCAGAACTGCCCACAGCCAGTCTTTTGCAAAGCCGCAGCGCACTTGAGCGCCAAGAGCGACTCGTTGAGCGCATGGGGCACTATTTCTCGCCCGGCAAGAATTTCTACATCCGCGTCGACTTTTCCGATAGCCTTCAAGACCGCGTCAGCCCCGGCGGCTACAAAATGCTGGCGCTTGAGCCACACGCGACCTACTCCGAAATCCGTTCGCGCTATCACCCTGAAGATCGCGATATGCTGGCGCAGCAAGAACACGTGATCTCGCAGTTTTACGCGCACAAAATCGAACCTTCAACCTATCGGTTCTACAAAGTCATGAACATGGTGCGCCTACAACTGCACGATGGCAACTACCACCGGTTCATCAAGCAGCGGGTGCTGCTGGAGCTCACGCGCGATTACCGACCGCGCTCGGCGATGTTCACGTACGTGGATGTTGAGGAGTACGGCATCCCCATGCAACACGACCTGCATTTTTTGCACCTCGAAGGCGGGCAGAGCTATCGGAACATCGAGCCGTCCGAAACGCCGGTCTTCAACAGCAACCGCGACGGCCTGCTCAGCCAGCGCCAACGCGAGGTGCTGCAACTGATGGCGATGGGTTACAACCAGAAAGAGGTGGCCGAGATGCTACAACTGAGCTTCAACACCGTACGCACACAACGGCAGCGCGCCCTAAAGCGCTTGGGGGCCAAGAATCTGAACCAGGCCATTTACATGGCGATCAAGCTGGGACTGATTCATTGACTACTACGTCGGCTTCAGATTGTTAAACACAGAAACGTATAGCAAAAACCTATCGTATGGAAGAACAAGGAAAACGTGCCTCTGAGCAGTTATTCAAAGTCTTTAGAGAACGTAACGGGGCAGAACTAGAACAAAAGATCGAGTTTTCGCACCCGATTCTTGATTCAATAGGGTGTCACTTTGCGCCCGGGGAGTATTTCTACGTGATTGCCGACTTTCAGGAATTCAAACTTGTATTCATGCATCCCAATGCAGAACGCATGATACCCGTGAAAGCAGATGGTGCCGATTTTCCAGATCTGCTAGAACCATGGCATCCGGAGGATGCAGCATTATTAGAAATGCGTGAGAAGGTCACATTTGATTTCTTCATGGGTCATATTCCAACTGATGAGCTAAAGAACTATAAAAAAACATACACTGTACGGATGCGCGATTTGAGTGGCAACTATCGGCTGTATTTAATGCAGACAGTAGTGTTACAAATAACACCAAAAGGAAAGATGGCCTACAATCTAACATTGTTTACAGATCTGACTGACTTAAATATCCCCTACTCAACTGAGATTAACATCATTGGTCTGAATGGTCGACCGAGCTACAGAAACATTAAGGTAAAACCCAATCCGGACTTTGTCATCAGTACAGACCCCACCCTCACCGACCGCGAGCGCGACACACTGCAACTGCTGGCCCAGGGCCACACGCAGGAAGAAGCCGCTGCCGAGCTCGGGTTGTCGTTTAACACGATTCGTACCCATGCGGCGCATATCCTCGAAAAGCTAGATGCGAAAAACCAAAGCGAGGCCATTCGCATCGCGTTGCAGCGGGGGTTGATTACATAGCTCTGCCGTTATGCTGAACTCCTCCGGCTCCAAACGCGAAGGCGCGTGCGAACTCTGCGCGCGGCATAAACCGCTGGAGTTTCACCATCTGATTCCCAGAAAAACACATAAGAAAGTCTGGTTCAAAAAGCAGTTCGGAAAAGAAGAAATGCAAACCCGCGGGTTGTACGTCTGTCGGCAGTGCCACCGGCACATTCATCGGCACATCGACGAGAAAACGCTCGGTCGTTATTACAATACCAGAGACAAGCTATTGTCTCACCCCGAAATCGCGAAGTTTGTGGCGTGGGTGGCGCGGCAGCGGTGATATCACTGGCGCTTGCTTACTGGCCAAAAGCCGAATCGGGTGGCTATACGAAAACTTAGAATCGTAAAGCTTGATCGTTCAGTCTCACGAAATGACTGCCCGGTGTTAAAGTCCCAGTTCAACCACTCTTCTCGAAATTCAAAGTAGCTGACGCTCAGTCCGAAAATGAACTCAGCTCGCTCCTGCGGGCCGCTGACGCTCATATGGATCCCCGGCTCAAGGTAGAGCCCCGCTTGGGGGCTGGGTATGAAGTTGCCCAGTCGTTCGCCACTCCACCAAGCGCCAGCTCCCAGCCCAAAGGCAAATCCAACGTTTCGGGGCCGCCACTCGTGCTCTGCACGCGCCACCATTGTATTGAAAACCAGCGGATTCGTATGCAAGCGGTATTGCAGGTTGAAGTTCAACTGCCGTCGGTCTTTCAGGAATTTTCGGAAGCCTAACGAAGGCCCTAAAGACGCACCGCCCCAGGGGGTGGAAAAGCCATTGAAGCTGTCAATCTCTCGCTCACTGATGTAGGCCGGGCTGAAGTCAAAGCCTAGGAAAGTTGCCCAGGAACTGCGCTGCTGACTTTCTGAGAGTTCGCGGGTGCTGCGGGTGTAACCGTCTTGCTGGGCGCGCAAGCTGGTCGCAAAGCAAATCGCTAGAACCAGATGAAGTATAAAGAACCGATGCACCATATTGGGAAAATAATGCGTAGCCAGTGACTGGGTGATTGCTATCAAGCTAACGCAATAATGCGCAATTTTGTGATACAATGCACTCAACTGTTGTTGATCATGGGTGCTTTCTAAACTGCACGATTGGCCGGAACCCGAAACGCGTCGCCATTCGGAAGCTGACGACCGTGTAGCTCCAGGTGTCAATGCGGGTTTCAATTGTGCCGTTGATGTCCGGGTCGATCTCCAACTCCTCATCCATCCTAAGATACGCGACGTTGAGCCCAAGGATGAACTCAGCGCGCTCGCGCTTGCCGGCGATGCTCATGTGCACGCCCGGCTCAAAGTACCAACCTGCTTGCGGCGAGGGCACGATCTCGAACAGCAGATCGCCGCTCCACCACAGGCCGCTGCCCAGCCCCACGCCCCAGCAGACGCGCTTGGGTTTCCACTCGTGTTCGGCGCGTATGATCGCGGTGTTGAACATCCAGCTGTTCCATTGCAGGCGATAGTCGAGGCTGAGATTCAGGTAGCGTCGGTCGTTGAAATGCCGCCGCAGACCCGACGATGCGCCCAGCGAAAAGCCGCCCGCGCCATAGCTGACTTGGTCGGGGCCGGTGATTTGCGCCTCGTGCAAGACGGAAGGCGCGATCTCGAACCCACCGAAGAGCTCCCAGGCCATCGGCTTGTTGAGCGTAATTTTGCGCGTGCTGCTGTCGTAGATGTTGGCTTGCGCGAGCGTCAGCACGGGCAACAGCGTTGCCAGCAGCAAGATGCGCGAATGGAGCCTGAGCGTGGTCATTGTAATTATCCCGCCAAAATAATCACTGGCGCTGAGTATTTTGCAGCCATCGCACAAGAAACCGCAGACCGGTCGCCCGATGGCATAAGCTGCAGGCCGGGCCGGGCGTTGTAGCTTTGCATGATGCTCGCTCGACTGCTCCTCCACCGCAACCGCTTTTTGTGGCTGATGCCCTTGCTGGGGGTGCTGGTCGCGTGGGCAGCCCTGCCACCGCCGCAGTTTGAGAAGCCCTACTCCACGGTGCTGATCGCCGAAGGCGGCACGCTGCTTGGCGCGAGAATCGCAAGCGACGGCCAGTGGCGCTTCCCGCCCGTCGATAGCGTGCCTGCGAAGTTCCGGCTGTGTATCGAGACCTTCGAGGACAAGCGCTTTCGCTACCACCCGGGCGTGGATCCCATCGCCATGAGCCGCGCCGTTTGGCAGAATCTGACCACCGGCAAGCGTGTGAGTGGGGCTAGCACCCTGACCATGCAGACCGTCCGCCTCTCGCGCGACCAGCAGGCCCGAACGCTCGGCGAGAAGCTGCGCGAGCTCTTCATCGCCACGCGCTATGAGCTGGGGGCGAGCAAAGACGAGATTCTGCGGCAATACGCCTCTCATGCGCCGTTTGGAGCCAATATCGTGGGGCTGAACGCTGCGGCCTGGAAGTATTTTAATCGCCCACCGCACGAACTGAGTTGGGCTGAAAACGCAACTCTGGCCGTGCTGCCCAACGCACCCAGCCTGCTCCACCTGGCCAAGCGCCGCGACGAGCTGAAAGCAAAGCGCGACCGCCTGCTCGCCCGTCTGCAAGAACGCGCCGTAATTGATGCCGAGACCTACGACCTCGCGCTGGCCGAGCCCTTGCC
>CAZTEZ010000206.1:0-5891 GCA_964611815.1 uncultured Bacteroidia bacterium
ATGCCTGCTCCATTTTTTCTTTAGTCCACCTCCAAACTCGGACCATACCAGAACCTTCAGGAAACTCGTATTTAAGGTTGGGTCTATTGTGGTTAGGGTTCAATAAAGAGGTTAATTGATAACGCCTTCCATCTTCATCAAGCTTATTATATTGTTTTAACATCTTATCATCATCATAGTCTATAAACTGTGGCATATATGTATAAGACTCTTGATGTTTGGAATACCAGAAAATCTTATCATGGTTACGTGGCATCCTCCTGCTTGATAATCCCTTGGGATTTGTTCTTTGCCATATAATTTCATTAACGTAACAGCTTTCATTAAATAATTTATCTAGGATATAAACTCTGATGTATGAGTCCGCGTGCCAATCGCAATGCAGAAAAATGCTGCCGGTGGGTTTCAGGATGCGGTGCATTTCTTCGACGCGCTCTTTGAGCCAGCCGATGTAGTGGTCGATGCCGCCGCTCCAGCGGTCGCGAAAGCTGCGCACCTCGCCCTCGTCGCCCCAGATGACCTCGTAGTTGCGGTTCGAGAAAAACGGCGGGTCGAGGTAGATGAGGTCGACGCTCTCGCTGTCCAGCTTGCGCAGGATTTCGAGGTTGTCGCCGAGTATGAGTTGGTTTTCCATGTTATTTAATTCATAGAGACTTTGTCATCCTGAGCGGAGGCTTCCGGAGTCAAAGGAGCCGAGCAGGTAATCACGCAACAATAGCACGCACTAGCCGCTCGGGTCTCTCGGCTCCGGAAGCCTGCGCTCGAGACGACGGGTGCTTTGCACCCGTATGAATTGCGACAAAATAGCGAAACCCGTGCAAAAAGTTGGCCCCCGCGCTTTTGCTCCGGCCTTAACCCACCCCACCCCTAGCGAGCTGAACGCACGCCAACGGACAGCAAATGAGCGCCTTTCAAACATTTTTCAGTCGCGCGGCATACTGTTGTGGTCGTTCAAATGCTATATTGTATGCACAACGATTGCTTACTCTGTAACTCCTTGACTTCCATGAAAAACTATCGCATTTGGCTGCTGGCGCTGGCAGTCGTATTCATGACCACGGGCTGCGAAGACCTCGACGGCGACGGCACGCCCGATATCTTCCAGGGCGAGAATGGCCTCGGCTGGTTTGGCAGCGAGAACGATGCCGAGCTCGAAGACGACATCGTGTTCAGCCAGGCCGTCGACCCCAACGACCTGCCCGCCAGTGTCAACCTCATCGACAGGTTTCCGCCCATCGGCAACCAGGGCCAGTATGGCACCTGCGTGACTTGGGCCGTGGGCTACAACGCCAAGACCTACCTGCACGGCCAGGACCTGCAGCTGGCCTCCAGCGAACTGGCGAGTGCCAACAACCAGTTTTCACCCAAAGACCTCTTCCTGGCACTGCCCAACAACCTTACGGGGGCCAACTGCAACGGCACGTCGTTTGAAGCGGCGCTGGACGTGATGGTGAACCGTGGCGTGGCCAAAATGAGCACCGACCCCTACACCAACCTCGGCGATTGCTCGCAACAGCCCAGCGGCAACGCCACGGCTGAGGCCGGCGATTTCAAGTTCGAGAACTACCGCCAGGTCGATCTCGATGCCAACCTGCTAAAGCACTACTTAGCCAACGGCCGCCCGGTGATTTTCGGCGCCAAGCTCGGCGACGGCTTCATGAACTGGAACTCGAGTGACGTCATCACCTCCGACGGCCCCATGACCAACGGCCAGCACGGCTACCACGCGATGGTGTTGGGTGGCTACGACGACGGCGTTGGGCCCAACGGTGCGTTCCGGGTCATCAACACCTGGGACCGCGTGTGGGGCGACCAAGGTTACATTTGGGTCGACTACGATTTCTTCATCAGCGACTTTGCGTTCTCGGCTTTCGTGGCCAAAAACGCCCCGCCGCCCGGCTATGACCCCGACGCGGACGGCGATGGTAACGTCGATGGCGACAACATCCGCCCCGGCAATGTCGACCTCGTGGCTTGGGAGCTGGAAGACGTAGATGCCGCAGATGACGACGATACGTACCGCGATATCGTGTACAACGTCTACAACACCGGCGACCAGACGATTCCTGCCAGCGCAGACTACAACATCCTGTACATCTACTACAACGCCTACAACGCCGACGATTTCGACATCCTGCTCTACGACTACTACTCCGACGACCACGGCCTGCCGGGTACCAACGGCGATTTGACCGGCACGGAAGACATCGGCATTTCGGGCAACTGGTACAACCACGTTGACATTCCCGGTGGCCGCAGCCTCTCGGGCGTGGTGTACGACGACGAGGACGAGCGCCCCTTCAACTGGGGCTACAAGATGCCCACGGACGTGAACGGGCAGTATTACCTCTGCCTCATCGCCGACGGCTTCGACGACATCAACGAGTTCGACGAAGACAACAACTTCTTCTACGCCCAGCAGCCCAACGGCGACCCGCTGGAGGTGGTGAACGGCGTGATTCAGACGGACTTTGTCGGCAAAAACGGCGGCAAAGGCAAGCTGGGCTTCCGCAACCTGGCCACGCCCAAGCGCGGTGCAGCCTCGCCCTCGCCCACCGCGGCCGACGCCAACCACCGCAACGCCTACACACCCGAGGAAATCTCGATGCTCGTGAAATACCACGCGCACACCGGCAAGCTGCAGGAAAAGGTGATGAAATACCTGCAAAAGCAGCACTCGCACCGCGCAAAACGCTAATAGAGTGGCCAGAGGCAAGCTGAGCGAACAACTGTTCAGTTACAATAAGTTACCTTTAACGCGCCCGGAGTTTTCCGAGGCGCGTTTTTGGTTTTATTGTTAACCAATCACACTTTCTCTTCTCCTATGATACCGACTTATACGCGCTTTAGTCTCCTCCCACTCTTTGGTTTGTTCTTGCTCACAGCAATGGGCACCGCACCTCTACATAGCCAGACGCCGGTACTGGCTTTTGAAGGCTCCTCGAGTATACCTGCACAATTTTATGTGCTGGATGCCAGCAACCTGAGCGTCGTTCAGCAAACCAAAACGATAACTGCGCTCAACGGTGACGTGTTGGGTACGATCGTGGGCGCCACTTACGATTTCGATGCCAACGAGGTGTACATCCTGGCCTCTACTGGTGGCGCGACCGCCAAGACCAATCGCAAGGTGTTTCGGGTTGACACTGCAACCGGTAACGCCACATTCGTCGTTGACCCTGTCAATGATCGCTGGCAAGATATCGCGTACATCGGCAACGGGCGCTTTTTGCTGACCGGCGGTCAGCAAACTTCTGGCTTTTCGGATGACATCGTAGAGCTGGACACCGCCAGCGGCGGAGTGAGCGTCGTGAATGCCATTTCAAATGCAAGCACAGTGCACAGCCTGGCCTGGAACGCCGATGAAGACAAGGTCTATTATGCCACGGGCGGCACGTTTAGCAGCGCCGACTTCCTGCGCGCCTACGATACCACCAACTGGACGTTTACCAGCCCCACGCTCTCGGGCGGGGCCGGCAATATGACGGGCATCGCTTACCTGGGCAACGACACCCTGCTGGCGGTCGACTACACCTCGTCGTTTAACCTCTTGCTCGTGCCAACAGCGGGCGGGGCCGTTCAGACCCAGCTGAACCCCACCGTGGGCGTAAACAGCAACTCGAAAATTGCGGCCATCGCCTCGATGTACACCCCACCGGTTTGCGACCCTATTCCGACCGACGCACCTATTACATCTGGCGGCGCTAACTTCTGCCCCAACGACTCTGTGCTGCTCTCTGTGCCAGCCTACGACGACATCGACAGCGTGGAGTGGTTCTTGAATGGCAACGCCATCAGCAGTCTTGGCAAAGACTCATCCATTTTCGTCAACCAGGCCGGAAACTACACCTATGAGATTACGAACATCTGTGGCGAAACCGGGCTTACGTCGAACTTCATCACGCTGAATGCACTGAACCTGCCCGGCGTAACGATCACGACCGACGGCGACAGCCTGTTGTGCTCAACGACAGATTCGGAGCTGCTCACGGGCGCGAGCGGTGGCACGCTGCAGTGGTATCGCAACGGCCTACCCATAGCTGGTGCCAACAGCAACACGCTGTCGATTTCGGAACCCGGCGTCTATAACCAACTGAAAACGAACATGAACGGCTGCTCAGATTCGGCGGCGGTCGGGCTGGCCGTCGCGGCCATTGACGACCCCACGAGCTTCCCAAACCCCGGCGACGTTTGCGCCGGCAGCGGGCCCATCACCCTGAACGCCACCCCGGCGGGCGGTACGTATTTCAGCAATGGTGTCATCTTAGACAACCCCGTGGACCCCGACACCCTGCTACTCGGCCTCATCACCTATGTTTACGACACGCTGAGCTGCGGTTACGAAAACACCGTGACTTTCAACATCATTGAGCCGCAGGTGTTTGACTTCACGCTGACCGACACGCTCATCAACTTAACCACCGGCGATTCGACGATAACGGCCAGCGTGATCAATCCCGACCCGGCCTACACGTACAACTGGTTTGTAGATCAGACATTTCTATCGGGCACCGGCCCCACCGTATCGTTTGATTTCACGGACCCGGGCGAGTACACGATTCAAGTGTTCGCGGACATCAACGGCTGCAGCTCGACTAGCGATTCGACAGTCACTGTCATCAACGCTGTCGGTCGGAATGAGCAGTTGATCGGCGCGCTGGACATCTACCCTAACCCGGTTCAAGACGAGCTCACGATCACGCACGGGCCAAGCCTGCAGCTCCAGCGCATCGCGCTACTCAGTCTTGATGGCCGCAGCCTGCTAGAACTCAAGGCTAACGTCGGCACGGCACATCGTGTGTCAGTCGGTGCGTTGCCCACTGGCGTGTATGTGCTGCGTTTGGAAACGGATCACGGGTTGGTACACCAGCGCATCATAAAACATTAAATTGCAGCGGCTTACTTTCATTTTACCACAAACCATCTTCATGAGACTTCTCTTTACACTACTCGCACTGCTGAGCTTCGGCAGCGCCGCGCACGCGCAAATCACGGTGCTGGCCTTCGAATCCAACGGCACCAGCCCGAATATGTACTTCATGCAGAGCGACCAGCTTGGGGTGCTGCGCAAGTCGGTGACACTCAGCGACCCCTCCAACACCTACACCATCGGGCGAATTCTGGGCGCGGCTTACTACTACCCCGACAACGAAATCTACGTCCTGGCCGCCACGGGCAGCGCTTCTGCCAAGAACAACCGTGTGATTTTCACCGTCGACACCACCAGCGGCGAGGTGACGGAAGTCGTAGACCCGCAAGATGACCTGTGGCAGGCGATGGCGATTTTGGAGGACGGCACCATCTTGCTGAGCGCCGGCAAACAAACCGGGTTGAGCCGGGGGATCTACAGCATTGATCGCTCGACGGGCGATGCGACGTTTCTGACCGACGTGCCGGGTGCCGATGTGAACGGCATCGCGTTCAACGCCGATGACGATCTGGTCTATTACACGCACTCACAGCAGGACATTACGACCGACAGCACCTTCCTGGCTTACGACCCCGCGGATTGGTCGGCCACAGACATCGGAATGAGCCCCGCCGCGAGCTTCACGGGTGGCGGCTTGACGTATCTGGGCAACGACTCTATGCTCGTAACCAACCTCTCGGGTGGACTGGCGATTTACCCCACTGCCGGCGGTGCGGCCGACCTTAGTTCGGGCTTGAGTTCGCAAGTGGGAAAGGTGAAAGCCTTGGCCGGCATCTATAACCCCGACGGTATCGTGGGGCGCGCCTCAGCAGCGCAAACGCTCTCGGTCACGGTCTTCCCGAACCCGGCCGAAAATGTTCTGCATATCGGCGTGGGCACTGATAACCAGCTGCAACACGTGCAAGTGCGCGATTTGAGCGGACGCACGCTCATCGACCAACCGGCGGTGACCCCCGACGAC